>CAUJKL010000378.1 GCA_963204995.1 Planctomycetota bacterium
GACGGGGCGTGATAGACGTTACCTTGCCGCGATATCAACTGCTGGCCATCCCAGTAGGCACGCACGCCGTCCAGCTTTTCGCTCAGCCACCAATCGGTTGGGTCGTGATCTTCGTTCCAACTCTTCGCGAGCAGTAACGGCGGCGTGGTGGCTTTTGGTTGAATCGTGCGTTGTGGCGACAGCGGTTGACCGATACGTTGCTGCTCGACCGTATCGCCTCGCAGCTTCCGCAAATGTTTGCAGGTTCGTCGTTCGATCGGCAGTGACTGATTGCGCCACGCTGGGCACGAGCACGAGTACACGCCGCCGACATTCTTGAGTTCGTACGGCTGACGCGCAGATCCTTGCATTTTGACGGACTCACCGTCTTGGAGGTCGGGCATCTATAAATTCCTTGTTGGGAAGTAAGTTCGCGCAGCAGCGAGCGCATGCCAGAGAACAACACGACAGAATGGAAATGCCGCGTTAAGACGGCGGGAAGAGTCAGTGGGGGGAAAGAACTCCCACGCACTGGAAGGCAGCTACTCGACCGCCCGGCCTTTGGCCTCAAGATGCTCGAAATCAGGAAAGTCCGTGATCGCCGATTTCACGTCGTCGCCGAGCCAGTCTTTCATCTCGCCGGCGAAGGCTGCAATCATTTCGTTCCATTCGCCGACTTCGCCCGCCAGCGCGGGAAAGTCACGTTTATCCCAGTAGTCACCTTCGTCACTGACTTCATCCAGAATGTCCAACGACTGGGCATGATCGAGCAGCCTAATGACAGCGAGGTGGCAACGCAGGAAGTTTTGCACGCCACCGCAATCCGGGTTGCTGGCATATTGGGTCTTACAGAATGACGACCATCGCCAACCGTTCAACCCTGTCCGTAACCTTCGTGTCGGTTGTACAAAGCCCTTGCCATATATGTACCGCTCCTCACCTTCGATTTCGAGGAAGCCTGGATACTTGCACAGACCGAGGTTCGCCGGTTCGCAACCTGGCCCAGGAACGGTCTCGAACGCCACAACGTGGGTTGGCGAGACGCGGTAGCTATGTGTACCGCCGCCCCGTGCCGGACGGCCGACGTATTGTCCGGCTTGAATCAGCAGCCAGCGATGCGGATGGTCTCGTTCGAGCGACTCAATGTCACATTCGGTTCCAGAAAGTTCCACGATGTCGCCGACGTGTTCAAATGGCAGATCGAGCGCTCGGCTTCTTAGCGACGCAACCAGCTCACGAGCGTTCTTTGGGCTACGTGTGTTGGATCGCAATGAGTAGTGAATTGTCAGCCCCATATAGGTACTCCTTCATTGAGTTGATTTTTGTACGACCGAACAAAAACACGCCGCCCAGCGAAAAGCACTGAACGGCGTAATACTAGGAAGTTGAAAACCTTTGCGAGTGATCAGAACTCATCACCGAATTCAGGCAGGGCGAATGGCTGGCCCTTGTAACGCTCCTTCAATGTCGCCTGCATGACCTCGATCTCACGCAGTTGTTCGAGGCGTCTTTCTTCCAGTTCGATTAAGCTCGCTATCAAGCGGCGAGATTCCTCGTCGGCGTTTTGCCAAAAGGCTGACTCGTCGATTGCGAGATCCGCGAAAACCTTCCGAGTTGTATCAAACTGCTCACCGATGGGGGTTAGATCCTTGGGAATGCCTTGCTCTTCCATCATCGTCCAAACGTGACTGACGGCGGCAAGTATGTCATCATCGAGATCAAGGTGACGCTTTACCATCGCGACTAACTCAGTGTCAACGTTTTGTGTGGGCAGAGCGTTAGCACGGTCGACCGCTGCTAGAAGGTTGGTAAACAGCCGTTCGTAATACTGACTTGCTGGTTCGTCTCCCGTTGGGGCAATGAATCGGTATTGGTGCAGATCAGCCACGGCAACTTGCCAGAACTTCGATGTATTGACGCCAATGCCTCTTTGCACCGGTGAGACGGCTGGTACGTAAATTCGAGGCGAGTTCCAGGGCTCGTCATATCGTCGAGCGTCATTATGGTTTCTTGCGATATTCCCGGCCACGATGATCATAGCGAGAATCGTCCATCCGCACCCCCATTCGCCTTGTTTCTCCTTCGTTGGCTCTGGAGAGTCCGACGTTGCTGTTTGCAACTTCGCACTCCCGACTCGCTTGCGGCATACGACAACCACACGAGTGACCACCACGAGTGAGAGGCCAATGGCAAACACCCACCAGGCGAGCCAAGTCGGCAAGCCGAATAGCGTCGCAGTAGCGACGATTAGAAACAGACCAAAGACAACCGATGCCCACGACCAACGCCCTTCGTTTACTTGCTCGGATTTCGCGTCACTCGGACCAGTGTCAGGCATTGGCAAAGCAGCGGCGTCTGGAGCTATTGTGTCTACCTTTGCGACTTTGGGCTGCCAAAAGTAGTTGGCAACGGCACCCACCAAACCCAGCAGCGCAAATCCGTAGATGAGACAACACCACGCGAGCCAAACGGGCATACCGAACATGGACGCCGTCACCACCGCAACAAACATGGCAACCACGACCGACTGCCACGGTTGCTGTACGGCGAAACGGAGAACACGACGTCCTGTCGATAGTTCGGAATTAGATCGATTGCTATTCGTAGTCACTGACGCATCAGCATCGACCTGCCCAGTCGACTCAATGTCGTTGTTCATCTGAACCTCCCTATACAGAATCTTGAGCTGTATCCATCGAATGAATCACATGGATGCCCGGCATCACGCCGAGTCAGACCTAGTTCCTCGCTGCCACAGAATTGATAATCCCTCGCAAGACGTCGCCATTCGCATCAAACCTGCTGGGAACAGCCCACACCTGTAGTTCCACCCAGTGGTTGTCAAACTCAAGATGTCGGACGTGGTAGAACAGGTTGGTTGCTTCAATAGTCGCAACGAATGTCGTGTCAGCGACGGGGACGCCATCTTGCTGTACTACGACGGTTTCGATCTCTCGGACATCCTGAAGACGCTCCTTGTACGAGTCGATTGTCAGTTTCGCCAGCTCGTCGAGGGTACTCACTGTAGTGTCCGTGCGAGGAATCACCGTTTCAAATGCGTGCAAGTCGTTCGCCTGATCAAGCAAGTAGATGCTTCCGCTGACGTTAAGAGGATCATCCGCGAGCTGCCAACTTGCCGGTGTCGAAAGTGTGAATTCTCCGTCACCAAAGCTGTGTTCATTCCAGGGCTGATTTTCATTCGCTGCATTCGCTGCTGCCTGATGTGCCGCCTGCGTTGCAGGAATTAACAACGCAAGCGTCTGAAGCCCGATCCCGCATGCGATCAACAACCCAGCTACGGCGAGCCAGCGCTTCTGCTTCGACTTGGGTACAGCCCGACCGAAAAGTCTCGCGACGAATGCACAGACACCCAATGCTGCACAAACGAGCATGGCAAGCATCGGAAAAACCGCGATTGCGCCGAGGCTATCTGATATGTCTTTCCCAATCACTGCCGACAGCAGCGGGACTGCACCTGTGAAACATCCAATCACACCAAAGCAGACACACGCGAATCCCCACCACGGCTTTCCAAGCCACTGGTCAATCGTTGATCGCCCCACCAATTGGGCAGCAATCGGGGACGTTTCTTCCGGTTTTTCTTCCATTCGTGTTTCCCTAGTTTGTGAGGAGTTTGAAGAGCGTTGCCTAAATGCTACTCATAGTCCGTGGCTCATTATTGCAAAAATGATGACTATCAACATCATGGCTGACAGCGACATTTTGCAACGATTTGGCGAACGCGTGCGAGAGCTCCGCAAAGAGTGCGGATGGTCGCAAGAGGAGTTGGCCTTAGAGTGCGGACTCGATCGAACCTACATGGGCGGCATCGAGCGAGGTGAGCGGAATGTCGCGCTGCGAAACATTGGGAAAATCGCCGAAGCCCTTGGACTCACCGTCGCGGATCTGATGGACGGTGTGTGATACCGGGACTCAAGGCGAGTTCCCCGGCACCAACACCGTCACGACTCGGCCAGAGCCCGCTTCAGAAGTTCGCTCGGCTTCTACGATTGTCGCGAACAGCTGGCCGCCAATCAGCGTTGTTGCGGCTTCATCACATGCCGCGTATCGCGCCGTACAGTTCGCCAATTGCTGTCGAGCATAAGTAACATCTTCGCTGGTAAGATTGCCAGCGAGACTTGGTTCATCAAGGTAAGCAGCAAACGAGCCCGCACGGTGCGGACTCATCTCTTCATCCCAATACTTCAATGCCGCCCGAATCACAGCCAGATGTCGGGGTGTTAGCATCGACTTTCTCCCTCTGTGATTGCGGATTTCAGTTTAACGACGGGTTACGATTCACTTTCCGGCGAGTGCCCGATTTTGCGCCAGTCCATTGGTAGATGCCAGCTCTGTCGGCATCGAGGCAGCGGCCACTGGCCCAAGTGCGTAGTCGTTCGACCGACTCGGCAGCTGTTACCGCAACGGGTACGACATTCTGAGCGGCTTGAGCCAACGGCACATCCAGTAGTCCGGCAAGACGGCAACAACTACGAATCTCCGCGCCGGTCCAATTAGTGTCATCCGGTCGGCGCTGATTATCGTCGAGCTCGAACAACGTGAGGTATTGCTGCCAGATGGCGTCCTTCTGATCTCGACCGGGAAGGTCGAGAAAGAAGATGCCATCGAACCTCTCGCTTCGTCCGAACTCGGGTGGCAGTTTGGTAATGTCGTTGCTGGTGCAAACCACAAACACATCGCTCTCGTGATCGTTGAGCCAGCTTAAAAACGCGCCAAACATCCGAGCGGATACTCCGCTGTCGGTCTGACCCGAGTTGCCGACGCCGGCGAATGCCTTTTCGATCTCGTCGATCATCAACACGCATGGAGCCATCGCGTCGATGATCTGCAATGCCTTCCGCGTTCGCTCTTCGCTTTGCCCGACGAGTGAACCCATTAAGCTGCCAACATCGAGGTTCAGCACGGGCCGTCCGACTTCGTTGCCGAGCGTCTTGCAGAACTGCGATTTCCCGCATCCCGGCGGCGACAACATGAGCACACCGCGCGGCCGCAACTTTGAGTTACTTCGATTTGGTTGCAGCAACGCACGCTTGGTAAATGTCTTGAGCGACGTGAGTCCTCCGAGACTATTGAAATCTTCAACACCACGATGCAAAGTTAGCAAGCCGCTTTTCTTCAGCATCTGGGACTTCTGCTCCCACAGGGTCTCGGCGGTCAGCCTTCCTTCTCGAACGAGCGACAAACTAAACGCCGCTTCCGCTTCGTATCGAGTCAGGCCCACTGC
>CAUJKL010000379.1 GCA_963204995.1 Planctomycetota bacterium
GAGTGCGACGATTCATCGCCGCTTTGGTATTTTTCGACTTGGAACCAATTATTCGCTATCCAATGTAAGTTGCGGTGATGCTGAAAAAGTGCTTCGCACTGAAGAGCAAAGCGGTGACAAGTCACCGCAGTCCAAAAAAAATGCAAAACTCGAAGTGAGGAAGCTGCCATGAAAAATATGTTTGCGTTGAGTTTGTGCTTGTGGACTGTGCTCCTTACGGCAGAGCGATCCTCGGTGGGTGACGAGAGCGGTGCTCAGGCTGCCGCTGGTTCGCCATTCGCAGAGGCCGAAGCTGCCGTAGCGAAGACGCGTGAACTTGAATTAGCTGCCAGCGAAGACTACGACTCGTTCCAGATGGCTCACGCCGCCGCTCGCGAGATTGCGCGAGCCGAGCGTGCGCGCGTGCAAGACGCACTTCAGAGAGTAGAGGCCACCAAAGCTTCACTCGCAGCGGCGGAGGCTGCCAAACAGGAAGACAAGGCGGCTGCCTTGCGCGAGGAATTGCAGGACCGCACCGCGACTTTGCGGGCCGCGATCGACCGCATGTTGGCCGATGCTCGAACCGCCAGTAAAGCTTCGGAAGAAGTGTTGGTCGGCGAGTCCGATATCCGCGCGAAGATGACAGCCTCACGCGAGGCCGAGCAAGCGTTGCTGGAAGCCAAGGCAAAAGCGGCTGACGAGGCTCAAGCCGAAGATGCGGCACAAGCGTGGTTGGCCGTCCGCCAAATCGAATTGCTGCGCGGCCTGGAAACGCAGCAATGGCCCATCTTGCGAGGTCGCTGGGCGGCGGAGTTTGCCGAGCACGCACGCGAGTCGGCAAAACTCGCGAAGTCGCTGGCCGAGACCGAACAAGACGCCGCCAGAAAGAAAGAACTGCTTGATTTCGCCGAAGAGCAACTGCTCAAGCAGGCGGATGCCGAAAAGATCGTCGCGGAAAACAAGCAGGAAGAGATTGCCGCGACGCCCCGATTGTATCCACTGCGAGCCGCCGCATCGGGCGGGCTCAAGCTGCTGGCACCCGAGCTGTGGGACTATGCCAAGGCGCGGCACTTGCTGGTCCGTGCTGGTTTCGGCGGCACGCCGCAGGAGGTCGCGAAGCTTCACGAGATGGGGCTTTACAAAGCCGTGGATCATCTCGTCGAGTACTATCGTCAGCCCGGGGCGTCGATCAATTTTGATCCCGTGCCTCCACAAAGGGTCGATCCGCTGTTTGACCGCATGACCGTGCGGACCATGAACAGCCGCGTCGTGGCTGCTCAGAAAGCGGTCGAACGTGGCCAAGTCGCGGGGTTGCGACAAGCCTGGTTGCGACGCATGGTCGAATCGCCGCGTCCGCTCCAAGAGAAGCTGGCGTTGTTCTGGCACGGACATTTCGCCAGCCAAGACAGTGTGGTGCAAAACAGTTACACAATGTTCAGGCAGAATCAATTGTTCCGCGAACATGCTGGCGGCAACTTCGGCGCTCTGCTGTTTGGCATTGTTCACGACCCGGCAATGCTCCGCTACCTGGACAATAACAAGAACGTCAAGGGACAACCGAACGAGAACTTGGCCCGTGAGATTCTGGAACTGTTCTCCATGGGAGTGGACCACGGTTACACCGAGCAGGACATCATTGAAGCGGCTCGGGCGTTGACAGGATACACGTACGACGATGCCACGGGTGCGTTTCAGTATGTCTACGCGCTGCACGATAACACCGACAAAACGATCTTCGGGAAGACGGGGAACTGGACGGGAGACGATCTGGTGCGACTGATCTTGGGACAACCGGAAACAGCGCAGTTCATCGCCCGCAGGTTGTTCGAGTACTTCGCGCATCTGAACCCCGACGAAGCGACCATCGACTCACTGGCGACCGTGTTGCGCGTCAATCAATACGACTTGGAACCGCTGCTGAAGAACTTGTTCATGTCCGAGGAGTTTTACAGCCCGCGAGTCATGGGCAGCCAGATCAAGAGCCCCGTGGAACTGGTGGTTGGGTTGATGCGCGACCTGGGAGTGAAGCAAGTATCCAGCTACGGCGCGCTCGATTCGGCGATTCAACAGATGGGCATGGAGTTGCTCGAACCGCCGGATGTCAAAGGCTGGCGTTATGGCCGGCCCTGGATCAATTCCCAGCGGTTGTTTGTGCGTTACAACTCGGTTTCCAATCTGGTGCGAACGGTTGCCCAGCCAGGCGGCCAACGCGGTGTTAACGTTGCGACGCTGCTCGAGGCCGGTGGTTGTCAGAACGCCGCCGACGTCGTGGATTACTTGGGCAAAGCTTGCCTGGTCAGGCCGTTGAGCGACGAGAAGCGACAGGAGTTAATCAGCTACCTCGGCGACGTACCGCCATGCCCGGAGTGGAAGGATAAACGCGATGAACTCAACAAACGGTTTCAAGCGGTGATTGTACTCATGCTGAGTATGCCTGAGTATCAGATGACGTAGAGCGACCTACCCATCGACGCATCATACAGACTACGAACGAAGAAAGGACGAACTGATCATGAAGGCATTGAAGATCGCCGCGCGGCGCGAGTTCTTGACCCAGGGCCTCGGAATTGTCGGCGTCGGTCTGACGCTTCCCAATTTCTTGCTACGATCGTCACTGGCCGCCGAGAAGTCCGCGTCGGACGCGCCCATTGTCGTCGCGATTCTCTTGACCGGCGGTCCCGATGGTTTGTCGCTGGTGCCTCCCTATACCAACGATGACTACTACAAGAATCGCAAGGTGCTCGGCATCCCCGCCAATGAAGTGCTGAAGTTGAACGACGAATTTGGTCTGCATCCGCAACTGACACACTTCAAGAAGATGTACGACGAAGGCAATTTTGCGACGGTTCTCGGTACCAGTTATCCGAGCTTCAACCTCAGCCATTTTTCCGGTCGCGAGACTTGGGAGGCGGCCAAGGCGGGCGTGCAGACGGGTAAGCCGGGTGCCACGGGTTGGCTTGGCCGCTGGGTCGATCATGCTTGTCAGGATGCCAACCCGACTCGCAACGTGGCCGTCGGCCCAGGCAACCTGCCGCTGCTGCTCACGGGTAGCGATCACCCAGGACTTGGTTTCGTGTCGCCCGACTCGTTCCGCTTTAACGGCGACTCGACCGAACGGGGACAGCTTGCTTACGCAAAGCTCAATCAGATGACCCAGGCGACTGCTGAAGACGACCTGCAGTTCATCACGCGCACCGCGGTGGACGCGAATTCGGCCAGCGCGAAGCTCGGCAACTTGGCGGACAACTACCAGACGACGATCGAGTATCCGGATACACAGTTCGGCAACTCGGTGCGAACGATCGCCGGCTTTATTAATGGCGGACTCGATGCGCGGGCCTATTATGCCGCACAAGGCATTGCGGTATTCGGGGGCTACGACACGCACGCCGACCAACCCCGACGCTTGCCGGTGTTGCTCGGCGAGTTGAACGATACGCTGGCCGCCTTCTATCAGGATCTCGCCCGCTGCGACAACGCACGCCGCGTGTTGACGTTCACCTACAGCGAGTTCGGTCGCCGGGTCGGGGAGAATTACAGCGGCGGCACCGATCACGGTCAGGCACAGCCGATGTTCGTCATGGGCGGCGGAGTCAAATCCGGTATCTATGGCACGCCACCCAGCCTGGCCGACCTGGACGAACGCGGAAATCTCAAGATGGGCGTGGATTTCCGCTGCGTTTACGCGACGATTCTCGAAAAGTATCTTCAAGCTCCCAGCGAGGCTATCCTGGGTGGGAAGTACGAACCGTTGGAGTTCATCGGCTGAAGTTATCGGCGCAACATTTTCAACGCGAAGAGAGGAAAGGTATGACCAGCAGCGACGAACTCGCTCCCCAAGCAGGCAGTTCCGGAGCCACGTCGCGGCGAGATGTGTTGCGAGTTTCTGGAGCCGCTGCCGCGGCTATCGTCAGCGGCATGGCATGGCCGGTGGGGCGCGCGTATCCGGCGGAATCGAAGAAGAAGATTCGCATGGCGGTCGTCGGGGGCGGCTTTGGTACGCAGTTCTATTGGAACGAGCATCCGAATTGCATCGTCACGGGCGTGACTGACTTGAGACCCGATCGGCGGGAGAAGCTACGAGAAGTCTACAAGTGCGATACCGTTTATGACTCGCTGGAAACGATGGTCCGGCAAGCGGACGATATCGACGCCGTAGCGATCTTCTCGGGAGCGGTGGATCACGTCAAGCACGCGAAGATGTGTTTTGAGCGCGGATGGCATGTGATCTCCGCCGTCCCCGCCTGTTCGACGCTCGAAGAAGCTGCCACGCTCAAAGGCCTCGTCGAATCGACCGGCTTGTCGTACATGATGGCCGAGACCAGCTACTACCGCGCGGAGTGTATTCTGGCCCGCGAACTCTATCGTCAAGGTGTGTTCGGGAACCTGTTTTATGTGGAAGGCGAGTACTATCACGATCGCGGCGACTTGGAGCGATTAGCCAGCGATCGCAGCACTCGTTTCTTCATGCCCGACGGCAGCCATTCCTGGCGTTGGGGCCTGCCGCCCATGCTGTACCCAACTCACTCGCTCGGTTTCCTGACGGGTGTCACGAAAGAGCGGATCGTTCGCGTCTCGTGCTTGGGTTGGGGCGGTGGCGATGAGCATCCTTATCTGACCGACAACGCCTATCAGAACCCGTTCTGGAACGAGACGGCTCTGATGCAGACCGATCGCGGCAACGCCTGCCGGTGCAATGTCTTCTGGTTGTGTGCGGCCCACGGAGAACGAGCCCAATGGTTCGGCGACAAGTCGACGTTTCTCATGGAGAAGAGTGGGATCCACGCGGGCAAACTTCACTTTCGCACGCGGCAAGACACGGCGACACCGTTCGACTTGCCGGTCGCCGAAGGAGGCGACGTAAACGTGCCCGTGTATTGGCAGACGGAGATGCTCCCCGCAGCGATGCGTCACCCGTCCGGTCACGGCGGTTCACACACCTTCATCGCCGCCGAGTTCATCAACTCGCTGCTCGAGGAGCGAACGCCGACCGTCGATGTCTACGAAGCTCTGGCCATGACCGTCCCAGGCATCGTCTCCCACCAATCGGCGTTGAACAATGGTGAACAACTCGCGGTTCCGCAGTTCGATAAGACTTAATGTAAACTCTCCCCCCTCCAAACATATTCCACCGTGCGTCATGACGGTTTGTTGACAGAAAGTATTTGCAATGCGAATGATGTTTCTCCTGTTGGTGTTGACAGTGCCTTGTTCGGCAGAGGCGGTCGATTTCTATGTTGCTGCTTCCGGCGACGACACCAACGTTGGCACGGCGGAAAATCCGTTTGCCACACTGACGCGAGCTCGCGACGCGGTGCGGGAATTGAAATCAAAAGGACCGCTCGACGGTCCCACGCGAGTGACCGTAGCCGACGGAAACTACTCGCTCACCGAATCGTTCGTCCTCCTGCCGGAAGACAGCGGCGCACCGCAGTCGCCCGTGATCTATCAGGCCGCCGCAGGGGCCAAGCCGGTCTTCTCCGGCGGTCGTGTAATTCGTGGATGGCAGCCCGGATCGAACGGGCTCTGGACCGTCCGCATTCCAGAAGTCGCGGCCGGTCAGTGGTACTTCGAGCAGCTATTCGTCAACGGCCACCGGGCAACGCGTGCTCGAACGCCGAACAAGTTCTACTTCTACATCCAGAATGTTCGCGAGGAAGTGCTGGAAGCCGATTCGTCACGCCGACCCAAGCGGGCACGACAAACGGTAGGCATGAGGCCCGAGGACTTTTCTGCGATCGCCGATCTGAAACCGGATGAACTCAAGGATGTGAATCTGCAGGTCTATCACAAGTGGGACAACACGCGCCGCTTCCTGGAACGCCTGAACCCGCAACAGCACGCTATCATCACCAGCGGCGAGGGGATGAAGTCTTGGAATGCGTGGCAGCGCAACTCGCACTTCCATCTGGAGAATTTTCTGGGGGCGTTGGATGTGGCGGGTGAGTGGTTCCTGGGCCGCGACGGCACGCTGTACTACAAGCCGCTGCCGGGTGAAGACATGACCAACGCGGAAGTTGTCGCGCCGGTGATCGACCGGTTGATCGAATTGCGGGGTGATCCGGCGAACGGAAAATTCGTCGAGCATCTCACCGTCAAGGGGCTCGCTTTCCGGCACGCTCAATGGCTGACACCGCCGAGCGGTTTTGAGGCAGCGCAAGCGGCGTCGCCAATCGATGCTGTCGTGTTGGCCGATGGGGCGCGGCATGTGACGCTGGAGGATTGCGAAGTCGGACACGTTGGGCGATATGTTGTTTGGTTTCGTAAGGGCTGCCGCGATTGCACGCTGCGTCATTGCTACCTGCACGATTTCGGTGCTGGCGGAGTCCGTATTGGCGAGACCGGTATTGCCTCCAACGAAAACGAGCGAACCAGCCACATCACGGCCGACAACAATATCATCCGCCACGGCGGCCGGATCTTTCCTTGTGCCGTCGGCCTGTGGATCGGCCAGAGCGGCGACAACACAATCACGCACAACGAGATCGCCGACCTCTACTACACCGGTATTTCCGTCGGTTGGCGGTGGGGCTATGCGGAGAGTCTGGCCAAGCGAAACACAATCGCCTTCAACCACGTGCATCACATCGGCTGGGGTGTGCTGAGCGACATGGGCGGGATCTATACGCTGGGGCCTTCGGAAGGCACCGTGGTTCGCAACAATGTCTTCCACGACGTCCATGCGTACTCGTACGGCGGCTGGGGACTGTACACCGATGAAGGCAGCACCGGCATCCTGTTCGAGAACAACCTTGTCTATCGAGTCAAGACCGGCGGCTTTCATCAGCACTACGGCAAAGAGAATGTGATCCGCAACAACATTCTCGCCTTCAGCCAGTTGTACCAACTGCAAGCCACGCGCGTCGAAGAGCATCTGTCGTTCACGCTTGAGAATAACATTGTCTACTGGGACCGTGGAGTTCTGTTGTCTGGACCGTGGGACAAAGTGAAGCACGTAAGTCGCGCGAATTGCTTCTGGAATGCGGCGGGCGACGCGTTTGATTTTCTAGGCAAGTCGCTCGAACAGTGGCAAGCCGCGGGACACGAGCAAGGATCGATCGTTGCCGACCCTGGTTTCGAGAACGCCGGAGAAGATGACTTCCGTCTCAAGCCAGATTCCGCAGCGATCGCGTTGGGCTTTAAGCCGTTCGACCACGACCAGGCTGGCGTGTATGGCGAGCCCAACTGGATCGCGACGGCGAATGAAGTCGAGTACCCGCCGCTGGAGATCGCGCCGGAACCGCCGCCGTTGGCGATTCACGAGGATTACGAGTCCGACGTGGTTGGCAAACCGACATCGGCGGGAGAACTGCATGTGGAAAATAAGGGCGACTCGATTCTGGTCACAAGCGAAACGGCTGCCAGTGGCAAGCAGTGCCTCAAAATCACGGATGCTCCAGGGTTACAGCACGCGTACAATCCGCACTACACGTTCAGCAGCGCGAACTACAAGGAAGGCGTCGTAAGCAACGCCTTCGACTTGCGAGTCGAACCGGGAGCGTCTGTTCAGTTCGAGTGGCGAGATTGGCGCGGGTCTCCCTATCGTACGGGGCCTCAATTCGCGATCCATGACGGCCAGCTTCGGTTCGCGGGCAAAACGAAATTGGAGATTCCTGTCGGCACGTGGGTGAAGTTCGAGATCACCTCCAGACTGGGCACCGCGGAAGATGGCAAGTGGCAACTGGTCGTCACGATTCCGGGACAACAGCCGCATCGATTCGACGACTTGTCCTGGTCGGATCCCAAGTTCGAGCAATTGACTTGGCTTGGTTTCACGAGTAACGCAACCGCCAAGACGGTGTTCTATCTGGACGACTTTTCTCTCCGGCTAGTGCCGCCCATCGATGCGGCTGTAATCAATCCTTGACGTGTAGTACGAACGCACCAACAACGCCGTTCTACACGCGACTGTGATTGTGCAGTATGAAGGCACCAACAACCGAGTGAAGTTCGTCCAACTCCCCCTTAGCGTGAACAATTATGCCTCAACTCGAATTGCAACGCTGGAACCAAAGACGCTCTTCCATGACGGCCTTCGGCTTGGCGTGCTTCCTTGCAACGGTTGTTTTTGGTGCTTCTGCTTCGTTTGCCGAGGAACCCGAGAACGACTTGCCCCTGTTCTCGCATTGGAAGTTTGACGAGGAGGGCGACGCACTCGTGGTTCGCGACTCGTCGGAATTTGCCGCCACGGATATCACGGTGCCACATCGCTTCGCGAGGACGAGAGGCGTCCACGGCGCTGCTCTCGATCTTGTCGGTGAAAACAAACTGGCTTGTAAGTTTGCCTCCACCGCCACGCAGCTATCCGAGATCACCATCGCCGCGTGGACGCGACCGACCGATCTGCGTGGTTACCGTGAGATCTTTCGCCAAGAGTGCGACGAACGACTGCTGTTCTCGTACCAGAACGACGGCTCCATCCTGTCGCTCGGCTTGAACATCGGCGGCTACGTCGAATGCGATGCCCGGATTGACTCGGCCCAAGTCCTGGACGGAGCGTGGCATCACTGTGCCGCGACGTTCGATGGTCAAGCGATGCGAGTCTATCTGGACGGCGAGGAGATCGGTTCTTTGCCGCGACCTGGCCAAATCGCTCTGCGGGCTTCCGTGCCGGCTTTCATCGGTTCCAGCAGCGGACAAGGCGAATTCTTCCAAGGCGGGCTCGATGACCTGCGCATCTATGCGAAGGCTCTAACGCCGGAGCAAATCTCGCGTCTCTATCGCAACGGCACTGAGTCACTGGTGAGCCACGCGAAACTGATCGATGCCAAACTTGGCGCGCTGTACGCGCCAGGCAACTCCTTTGCCGAGACGCTGGCCGGCACCTGCAAGAATCTCGCGGAGCAAGACTTGCGAGCGGATCGCGACCTGGTGAGTGCTCTGCTCGTTAGGCTGAAGTCAACTTACCCCGAAGATTACAAAACGTTTCTCACCTGGACCGGCACCAGCCCCGTCGAGTATCTGGCTGCCGATGGCAACGTCAACTTACAAGAAGCGGCCAGAATGATCGACTTGCTCGTCGAGTACAAACCACTCACCGAGCGACAATGCGAAACCCAAACACCGGAGCAACTCAGCAAGTGGGACGAGATCGAGGACATTCAACAGCGATTTGAACGGCTCAAGACGCTTGGCGATGCGGCCCGTTTCTCGCCCGATTGGATCGAGATCATGTTGGCAGCTGCGCGCCACATCCAATTGCGTCCGTTCGTCGACGAAGCAGTCGCGCCGTACGTCACACCGCACACGCCGCCGACCAAGAATCTCTCCGCCGAGGAAGCCCAAGACGCCTTACGCCGCGACTGGCTGCATCAAGTCGATCGAGATCCCTCGCCCGACAAGATCAAGCAAGAAATCCAGTGGGCACGCGATCTTGCCGAGCGCATCAAAAAGGTGTCAGGAACCGTTTCCGAAATGGTTCCTGACACCTTTTTGAAGCGCGAACTCACAGAACTCGATGCACTGTCGAAACAGGTCGCGGCGTTGGCCGCGCCGGACGCTGAACTTTATTTCAAGGTGCGAGCGGTCAAACGCGCGATTGCGTTCAAGAACCCGGTTGTCGATTTCAGTCAAGTTCTGTTCGTCGACATGCCGTTCCCTCAAGGAAAGGAATGGCCTCACGAGACGCGGCACCGCTTGGGATACATGGCGGTGCCCGGTGCCAGGCTACTCGTCCTGGATGGACTCACACCCGCCGGCACGTTGACGAAGCTCATGCCTAACGCGCCGCTGCACGGTTCCTTTTGGCGGCCCGATCTCTCGTACGATGCTCAGAAAGTTCTGTTCTGCTTCAAGCCGCACAACGAAAAATCGTTCCATCTGTACGAGATCAACATCGACGGTTCCGGACTCGTGCAGCTAACCGACGGCCCGTACGACGATCTCGATCCGATCTATCTGCCGGACGGCGAGCACATTCTCTTCTCGACTTCGCGCGGACACACCTACGTACGTTGCATGCCGCCGACGAACGCTTACGTGCTGGCTCGCTGCAACAGCGATGGCAAGGATATCTACTTAATTTCGCGGAACAACGAACCGGACTACCTGCCGTCAGTGATGAACGATGGCCGTGTGATTTACACGCGTTGGGAGTACACAGACAAACCTCTGTGGCGCGCCCAAAGCCTGTGGACGACTCACCCAGACGGTACGCAAGTCGCCACGTTCTGGGGCAATCAAAGCGTCTGGCCCGATCTGCTCAAGGATGCCCGGAGCATTCCCGGAAGCCGTCGAGTGATGTTCACCGGCAGCGCCCATCACAACTGGTTCAGCGGCTCGGTGGGTATTATCGATCCCGAGAAAGGTCTTAATTTTCCCAATGGCTTGACGAAAGTTACTGCCGAGCTGGCTTGGCCTGAATCGGGCAACGGGCCGGTCGATCCCATCGAATCGCCACGCTACCACGCCAGCGGCCAATACTCCGCCTACTACTCGCCGTATCCGCTGAGCGAGCAGGATTTTCTTGTGTCGGCAAATCGGGACGGCAAGTTCGTGCTCTATTTGATGGACGTCGATGGCAATCGCGAGCTGATCTATGAAGGCGCGCACAACATTTTTCACGCGGTGCCGATCAAGCCCCGTGCCCGGCCCGCCGTGATCTCGGATCGTGTCGCCTGGCCGCGGCGAGAGGACAAGCTGAATCCTCTGCCGGGAGTTATCTACAGCAACAACGTTTACGAGGGGACGACTCCGGCGCTGCATGGCAAGGCCAAGTTCCTCCGCGTACTGGCCATCGATCCCAAGAATTACACCTACTGGCACAAGCGGCCCTACATCTCGACGGGACCGGTCGTGTCCTTGGTCCAGTCGGACGGTGTCAAGCGTGTGATGGGGACCGTGCCCATCGAAGAAGATGGTTCCGTTTCCTTTTACGCGCCCTCGGGCAAGGCACTTCACTTCCAGTTGCTTGACGACCAATACCGCGCGTTGCAAACGATGCGAAGCTTCACCGGTGTCATGCCCGGCGAACAGCGTGGTTGCGTCGGCTGTCACGAGTCGCACAGCCAAGCACCACGGTACGATGCCATTTCGCTGGCCCTGTCCCAGCAACCTCGCCACATCACTCCGCCACCTTGGGGCGAGGATACGGTCAGCTACGTGCGTTACGTCCAGCCGGTTCTCGATCAATACTGCGGTGACTGCCATCAAGGCGACGGCGAGGCCAAAGAGGTTCTGGATCTGACCTTTCGCCCCGGCTACCTGATGTTTAACGAACCCTATGTAACGCTGACCGGCAAGCCAACCTGGGGCAGACCGTATGAAAAACCCGAGCTGACTCCGCCTGGTTGGGGAATCGCCAACACGCTGATGGTCGAAGCCTACGATCAGCGTGATCCGAAGGCGTATCAGACTCCCGAACCGATGACGCAGCTTTCGCACAAGAGTCGGCTCATCGATCTCGCGTCCACTGGTCAGCACTACGGAGTCAAAGTCGATCCCGTCAGCTTGCGGAAGCTGATCGTGTGGATCGACACGATGTGCCCGTACCTGGGCGACGACGAGATTCGAGAGATACCAGACCCCGTCTTCCAAGGCGTCGACTGGTTGTCGATTCGTCCCGAGGTAAAATCCGCCCCACGAATTGTCCGGCCTGGCCCGGTTGACTGATGGCGTCGCTTGCTGGGGCGAAACCACTCAGTCAAGGAGAGTGAACAAGGCCACTTGGTTGTTCTGCGGAAGAGGCCCTCGTGTCCCAGATGTGCAGCCTTGATCCAACGCCCTGATCCGCAGCGGCGACCAGGCAATCATCGGCAGGTGAGAAGGCAATACACTCGTAGTTCTTGCCGTACTCGGGGCCGAGTCGGGTGATGAATTGCCCACTGCCGGCATGCCAAAGGCTCAAGACGTGCGTCGCGACGGCAAGGTACTGGCCATCCGACGAGTATTTAATCTCGGTGACGGTAGTGTCGTGCGACAACTCGTTGATAAGCCGGCGCGATTCAATCTCCCAAATGTACACGTTCCCGTCGAATCCTCCCGCGGCGACAAAACACCCGCTAGGGTCGAACGCCACGGTGTACAGTCCCGTGTCGGCTGGTGAAGAGATCGCGACAAGTGTGCCACCGTCGAGCGAGCGGATTGCGACCTGTCCAGCGTCTGTCGCCACGGCGACGCAGTCGTTGTCAGGGGCAAAGGCCACCGCGTTGACGTCCGGCAGCAAGGGAAACCGCTGCAGCTCCTGTTGGGTCTTCACCGACCAGACACTTGCCCTATCGCTGGCATCTACGGTCAGGGCGAGTTCCG
The DNA here is from genome assembly GCA_963204995.1 of Planctomycetota bacterium. Lineage (GTDB taxonomy): Bacteria > Planctomycetota > Planctomycetia > Pirellulales > Pirellulaceae. The sequence continues at coordinate 12,226 of CAUJKL010000379.1, forward strand.
CCGTATCGGAGAACCAAAACCGCGAGATCGCGGTCTCATGGTCAATGGTCCGGGAAGTGGACTCGCCGGTGGATGTGATGGACCGCAGTTGCACATTCGCGCCGTCGATGGCAGCGCTCCAAAGGGTCGAATCACTGTCGTAGGCGATGGAGGGAGTACTGTCGCCGCGTCGTGGTCTTTCCGTTTCACCATGCGTGTGAGTCTGCAACTGCTTCCCAGTTCGATCGAGTACGGCGAGTTCACCGTCGAACTGTCCCAGGGCAAAACGCTGGCCATCGGGCGAGAACTTGATTGATCGAGCAGGCGACACGAACTCGGATGTGCCTAAGTGGCCCACTGGTCCGGTCACAATCTTTATCTTTCGATCGTCGGAACAACTCCAAAATCGGTCCTTGCCTGACTGGAATTCGATCGAGCGAATCTTGTCGTCGTGGATCTGGATCGATCGAATCAGCCGCGGTGTTTCTGGCTCTTTCAGGTCAAAGACTCGCAACTCGCCGTTCCCGGTCCCAGCGGCTAGAGTCCATTGTTCCGGCAAGAACCTCAGCGACCAGGAGCTTGCACCAACGTTAAAGCGAGTCAGCCGATGGCCGGTCTTTCGATCCCAGACGCAAATCTCGTGATCGTATCCGCCGGCGGCGATCAGCCGCGCGTCGTCCGACCAAGCTGTGCAGAGTACTGCGGACGTGTGTTCTTGAAACGCGTGGACCAACTCGCCGGTTTCCGCATCCCAGACCTTTGTTTCGCCGCCATCGCCACCGCTTGCCAACCAGCGCCCGTTACGCGAGAGCGAGACGTGTTGCACGGTGTCGTGAGCGACGAAGCGTTTCCGTGGCTGCCACGTCGACGTGTCCCAAAAGATGATGTGATGATCTCGCGAACCGGACATGAGCGTTCGCCCATCGGGAGTGAAGGCGAGCGACTTCACGGTCATGTCATGCCCCTGCAGAACACGCGTCAACTGCCAATTGCTTGTGTCAAACAGATGGATCTGCCCGTGCGTACCACAGGCCGCCAAGAACGTTTCGTCCGTTGAAAACTCCAGATCCTGCACTTCGCCGAGATAGGAAAGCGAGGCAACTCGTTGCTGAGTCTCGGCGTCCCAGATAAAGATCGATCCCACCTTGTCGCCGGTGGCGATCAGATGCAATCGCGGTGCGCTGGCCATCGAGAGTACTTCCTGTTCATGCGCCTCAAGTGTGACGGCGACGTCGTTGCAAGACGCCCGCAGGTAGCGCCAAGCAAAGCCTCGCATGTCCCGCTGCCCAGGTTGTGACTGGTGACGTGCCAGTCGCTGGCGCACGCGTACGAAGTCTCCCGAGTCGGCCAGGCGCGCGAGGTTCTCGATATCGGCTGTATAATACAGGCGCCGATTCAGTCGCTGTTGCGATTCTGCCTCCTGGCGACTCCGTATTTCACGGCTCAATGCCCGATCGAGTTTTTCGTTGGTCAAATGCAACGAACTCAGAAGCTGTTCGCGGCGAATCGTGTACAACACCAACTGGATTGCAGCCACCACCAAGAGCAGCGCAGCCAGGGTGCCGAAAAAGCTGACCGTTCGATTGCGTTGCGCCCAGCGAATCCCACGTTCCAGCCATGTTGGCTGCATTGCTTCCACCGGTTCATTCCGCAGAAAACGCTGCAGATCCGCTGCCAAGTCGAATGCGGTTTGGTAACGATGTCGAGGTGCTTTGGAAATCGCTTTGAGAATGATGGACTCCAGATCCTTGGGGATCTTGGGAGCTAGTCTCCCCGGTCGGACCGGCTCTTTGTTCAGAATCTCCGCCAACAGCGTCCCGGTTTCAACGGCCGTGAACGCGGGACGCAGCGTCGCCAATTCGTAGAGTGTGACACCGAGTGAATACACGTCGGTCCGCGCGTCGACTTCGCGACCGGCGCTCGCTTGTTCCGGGCTACAGTACCGCAACGTTCCCAACATCTGTCCAGTCGCCGTCAAATCACTGGTGTCGCCTAGCGCCGCCAGACCAAAGTCGGCCACACAGATGTTGTCCTGATTGTCCAGCATGAGATTGGACGGCTTGATATCGCGATGAATAATGTGGTTCTCGTGTGCGTGCTGAATGGCTTCGGCTGCCTGCTGCCCCATGCGCGCAATCTCGCGAAAGTAGCTTGCCGTTCCCGAC
>CAUJKL010000380.1 GCA_963204995.1 Planctomycetota bacterium
AGCCAACTCGGCATCCGTGTGTCACGATCGCCGCGACGAACGCGACACCGTCGCCGAGAGCAAGCAGATCCGCTACTTACGAAACGAACTTGCCGAGCAAGCCCAGCGCGAAGCTCAGCCGTCGCCAGCGGAACCGACCACTGCCGGCTAGCCGTTCGCACCATGCCTAACTCGGACGCTTACTGTAAATCTCCACCCCAAGAGCGTCATACGAAACCTCCGAAGAAGAACGTACGCACGCATAATTCCGCCTACCGCATCCTCCAAGCCCACACACGAAAAACGTCGAGGCAGCACGCCAGGTCGCCATGACCAAGATGTTTACAGCACCCGGCAGGGGTTGTGCGGACCCTTCGGCCCAAGACGGAAAACGATTGTTGAATACAAACCGCAAGTTGATCGTACACGTGCGAAGATTTGACCGAAGTAGCAACGCTCACCATGCTTCTGCCACGTGTGGGCATTCTGCCTTCTGAGTGCAGTCGCCACATCCCCATCTATGTGCGTGATAACTCGCCAACCAACCCACGGTCGGCACCCGTTGCGGCCCAGCGGTTTTCGGAGCCGAGCAAAGAGTGTTCACCGACAGTAATCTGGTAACCGATCCTAAGTCTTCGTCAGAACCGCAACCCGAGTCCCGTGTTGTTGAAGAAGTGCGGCGTGTCGTCGTTCAGCCCCCAGCCGACTCGCGTGCCTATTTCGAAGTTGGGGGTCACCAAATAATGCAGGCCCGGGCTGAAGAAATGACTCGCCACATTGTCGGCGCGGTTTTGTGTGAATCGTCCGAAATACTCGACGTGAACGTTCCAGCGTTCCGCGATCGACTTACGCAGCACGACGGATGTCGCCCAAGCCTCGAAGCGGTCGTCACCCTCTTTGTCGGCCCCGAAACGTATCGCGGAATCGAGTTTCCATTCGTTGGGAAATTCCCAACCGAAAACGTAACCTAAACTCAACGCTGTCGCCGGGTCGGGGCCAGAGGTCGGTGTGTGCGCTTGGGCGATGAAACTGCTTTCTGGAGACCAGCCAACTTGCTCCGACAGTCGCAGTTTCGCTCCATAGAGCAATTGAGACTCGTGAACAAGTTCTCCTGCGGATTCGAAATCTGATCCACCCGAGTTTCCTGACACGTTGGCCCCTTCGCCGCCGACTTCGTAGTTCGCACCGAATCGCAACTCGAGTCGTTCCGTCAAGCCGTATCGGAGGAGTACTTCGGGAAAGCTGTGAGTCTCTTTGGCGTTCCGGTTGTCAACGAACGAATACGCCGACTCGACAATCCAGCGATCTACGCTGACGGTGCGAGTGGACGGCGTGAAGGAGTCACGATCCGTTTCGAGATGGTCGTCAAACGGGCTGTCTTCGTCGGCTTCATCGAACTCTGGTTCTTGCCCGCGCAACGTAAGGCGGCGCGCGGGCCTGTGGTTGGCCGCGCGCGGCCACTCCTGGGCAACTGCCTCTGTAACTCCGGGCGGCACACCGATGCACACCGCAAAAGTGATCAGTCGACAAAACCAAAAATCGGGTTTCCGAGGTTTCAACGCCATCTCTCGCAAGTCAGTTCACTGGTGCGGGTTCATCGAGATCGAGTGAGCCGAAAAGGCCGAGTTGTTCCGAATGAACGCGATAAGGGGATTCACGAACTCCGTCGCAATCGCGCCTCGACCGCTAGCGCGCAGAGTCTGCCAACGTCATCATCGGCACAATCGAATTGCAGTCGTGAGGCGATTTCCCGACTGGCACCACAAGAATGGCCGAGAAACACCGACGTCAGCACACCATCGTCAATCCAAATCACCTGCGTGAAGATAGCAGTAACTCTCGTAACGCCGCGTGTCCAAGCGACCGTCCGCGACTGCATCTTTGACGGCGCAATCCGCTTCGTGCGTGTGTGTGCAATTCGGGAAGCGACATTGATTGATATACGGTCGAATGTCGCGATAGTAGCCCGCAACTTCTTCCGGGATCACATCCCACAATTGGAATTGGCGAATGCCGGGTGTGTCGACGATGTAGCCGCCGCAGCTGAGAGGAATTAGCTGCGCGGTAGTCGTCGTGTGTCGACCTTTTTGATTTTCTTCGCTGACCGCGCTCACTCGTAATGCCAAGCCCGGATCGATCGCGTTGAGCAGCGACGATTTGCCGACACCACTTTGCCCAGCCACGACGCTTTCCTTGCCGCGAACAAGCTGGCGAACCTGAGCCACGCCCTGGCCCGTCGTGGCGGACATCAAGATCACGCGATAACCCATTTGCCCATAGACGCCGGCCAACGGTTGCAAGTCGGCGGCATGAACGAGGTCGATCTTGTTGATGCAAATGACAGGTCGAATGCGGCCCTTTTCGGCTGTCACCAAAAAGCGATCGATCAAGTTGGGCTTAATCGTCGGCTCGGCGGCACTCGTGACGATCAGCAATTGATCGACATTGGCCACGATTACATGTTGGCGACCTTTGCTGGTGCGCGACAGGATGCCGTGACGAGGTTCGATGCGTTCGATAAAACCTTCGTCGCCAATCCCCGGGCGGAAGATAACATGATCCCCCGCCACCACCACGTGCCGTTGCTCGGTGCTGAGCGATTTGAGCAGTCGTCGCGTGGCGCAACTATAAATCGCACCGCTCTCCTCGGCTTGTACCACACTTTGCAAGCCATGCACGCGCAGTACGCGTCCACGAAGACAGACCGCTTCGTCAATCTCAAGATGAACCGACAGACTGGCATCTTCGTGTTCGATGTCGTCGCCGATGATCGTTCGCTTGCGAGTCAACTCGCCTTTGCCGCTAACTCGCTCGCCATGAGCCGAGTCGTCGTCCTCAAACCCATGCTCGTGAAAAGCCCGCGTGAGGTCGGTGTTTCGCGTCCGCGACTCGTGCTTTTTGCGGAACTCCGTGCGGATCTTTTTCTTCGGCTTGTCGGCCATAGGTGACGAGGTACTTAAGTTGACGTAAAAGCCTTACTCACTCAGCGTTCATCGGTCATTTCGATTTAGCACGTCCGTTCGAATCTTTCGCGGCATGCACCGAAGGGCCGATCAATTCCGCAATTGCTGCTTCGCCGAGTTCTTCTTCCTTCAGCAACGCTTCCGCCAACTTGACCAGGTTTTCTCGTTGGGCAGTCAACAACTCGCTGGCCTGGGAGGAAGCATGATGCAGGATTTTCGCGACTTCCTGATCGATTAACTCCATCGTGTGTTCGCTGAACTGTCGGTGCTGATGCATCTCGCGACC
>CAUJKL010000381.1 GCA_963204995.1 Planctomycetota bacterium
CCGATTTCCATGTAATCAACGCCGGCCTCCACGCAGGCGTCGTAAACGGCTCGGACAAGCTTGTCGGTGAACTGATGGTTGTTGATCAAACCACCATCCCGGACGGTACAGTCAAGGACTTTCAAGGCGGGACGGTACGTAATCCAAGGTGCTTTATCGGTCATGGCGTGTGCTCTAAGTGGGCCGAGTTCTGCGAAACCTTCCGAGGTTTCGTAGCGGCTTCAGGTGTGTGATATACCCCAGGCACGGGGCGTTTGATGATGCCAAGCCACACATTCTCATCCGAGATGCCATGATCCGCAACCTGGGGCGCACGAACTTTTGCCACGTCCACATCATTCGAAGCAGAAGCTTTCATCGGGGAGCGGTGGGTATTATGCTGGGCTAGTCTCGAACGAAGATTTCCCGCCCCTTGGAAGGAACTTGGTGTGCATCGAAATGTAATTGCGATTGCCCTGTTGTTGGCTGGTATTGTCCTTCCGCAGGGCCTGGGTCAAGAGCCGACCCAGAGCTTCGACGAATTATTGGCGGCGTTAGAAGCGACGTCGGAAGCAACGCGGGCCGAAGCTGCTGCGAAGATCGCCGAACTCGGCAAAGACGCGGGCGACGCCGTCCCGGCGTTGGTAAAAATGCTCGACGATTCGAGCCCGGATGCGCGCTCGTCCGCCGCGAATGCGTTGGGCCATATCGGGATCGACAATGAGGCTGCGATCTCGGCACTTCTTGTCCGACTCGACGATGCAGAACTCCGCTCGGACGACGTGCCGGTGTGGGTGTATGCGGCCAAGGCGCTTGGTCAACTTGGCCCCAAAAGCGTACCTCGCTTGATCGCCAAGCTGAGTGCGGAAAATCGCACGGGCCGTCGCGCTGCGGCGATCGCGTTGCATGATATCAAGCCGCCGCCAAAGGACGCCGTTCCCGCGCTGATCGCGATGTTGGTGCAGAACGAGCCCGAGACCCGCGTCGCCGCCATGTACGCAATTCTCGGGCTCGACCCCAAACCCGCCGCCTCCGCGATGTCGTCCCTGCATTTAATGTTGAGCAGTGACGACTTTCATACGCAGTATTGGGCTTGCCGCACCATTGCTGCCGTCGGTGCTCCCGAAGCATTGGAGACCGTGCCAAAGCTCATCGAGCTGACGACGTCCGGTGTCGCCTCCGTACGATCCAACGCTGCTGAAGCGATTGGCTTGATCGGAGAAGCGGTCGGTGAACGTGCCGTCGAGCCCCTGACAAAGATGTTGGAGGATCACAATTACGTTGTCCGTCGCGCCGGTGTCATTGCACTCGGGCGACTCGAAAAACTCGCTGCGGCCAGCGCTCCGGCGGTGAAGACCGCGATGCAGGATGCAAGCCGTTCGATCCAAGCGGAAGCGGCCGCCAGCTTGTGGCAGATCACGGGAAACCACGAGGACAGCTTGCCGATCCTCCTGAAAGTGCTGCAAGGGAAGAATGGGCCGTGGGAAGCGGCGATGGCATTCGAGCGGCTTGGTGCTGCAGGTAAACCGGCTGTCGCGGATCTTGGCGAGCTCGTAAAGTCGACAACGGGTGAAACTCAATACTTCGCCACACTGGCACTTTCCGGAATCGGACCCGCCGCGAAGGATGCACTTCCCGCCTTGCGTACGTTGCTCGACAGCCCCGACGAAGACATGCGGCAGGTCGCGGAACAAGTGATTAAGCAACTGAGTGACGAGTAACCACCAGTCCGTCAGGCTTTCCAGCCTGACGGTCAGACAGTCAGTCTGGAAAGGCTGACGTACTTCATATGCAAACGAGAGGTTTCCTTGATGTCTCGCTACTCACGAAGGGTTTGTTTCGTCGCATTACTCGCCGCCATGGCTGCGATCACATTACGAGCTGCCTTGTTCCAGCAATCGCAGCCAGCCACACCCGAATCGCCTCGCACGCGGCTATTTCAGTTTGGCGTTATTGGCGACGGAGTCGCGGATGATACCGTCGCGATTCAAAAGGCCATCGATTCCGGCTTGGGCGAGCTGGTGTTTCCCCAGGGCGTCTATCGCATTACCCAATCGCTCGTCGTCGAACTGGATAAAGTCGGCTACACGTCGTTTCGCGGGAACGGAGTCGCACGGATTGAGATGGCGGGTGCTGGCCCGGCGATCAAGTTCGTGGGCACACACTTCAAGTCGGCTGACCCGGGCGGCTATACCGACGATGTATGGGACCGTCAACGCATGCCGCTGGTCGATGGCGTCGCGATCATCGGCAAGCATCCCGAAGCCTGCGGCATCGCAGCGATCGGCACCATGCAATTGACGGTCACTCGAACGCATCTCAGGCACGTGCTACACGGGATTCACTTGTTGGAGAACAATCGAAACGTGATCATTGCCGACTCGCACATTTACGAGAACCGTGGTGTCGGAATCTTCTACGACGATGTCAACTTGCACCAATCGAACATTACGAACTGTCACATCAGTTACAACGCGATGGGTGGAGTCGTGTCGCGCGGCGGGAATGTCCGCAACATTCACATCAGCGGTTGCGATATCGAAAGCAATATGAGCGAAGATACGCCGGCAACGGCGAACGTGTTGATCGATTGCAGCGGCAGTGTCTACGGCACCGCCGAAGTCGCCATCACCGGATGCACCATCCAACACAACAATCCGTCGCCGGACTCCGCCAACATTCGCATCCTTGGTCGCAGCATGCCAAGTCGCAATCAAGAGCTAGTTCGCGAAGGGAACGTGACCATTACCGGCAATGTCCTGAGTGACGTGCAAGTGAACGTTCATTTAAAAGATTGCCGCGGCGTTGCGCTCACCGGCAATACGTTTTGGCAAGGCTATGCCCACAACCTGTTGATCGAAGACTGTTCGAACATCGTCGTGGGGCCCAATAACTTCGATCGCAATCCGCGTTATGACTACGGCAACACGCAGGACGCGAAGAACGGTTTGGTGTTTCGCAACAGCGTGGACTGCACGTTGACAGGCTTGCACATTACGAACGTCTGGCGTTCACCGGCTGGCTTGCTGATCGAAGACGCTGACCGATTCAACATCACGAACTGCACGATCCTGGACTGTGACACAGTTGGCTTGCTGTTGAAGAATGTGCGCAACAGCCGCGTTTCGGATTGTCTGATCCGTGACGACCGGCCGGACTCGAACGGCTTGTCGATGCAAGTCCTGGGCGGTGAAGGCAACCAGATCGTTGACAACTTGCTCGGAACGCCAATCGCAGCGGAGTGAACTCAGGCCAAAATGCCCAACTTCAAAACTTACGCATCGGATTACCAAAGGTGTTGAAACCGCTTCGAGCCTACACTTCCGCAACCGATCTCCGACTGACCGCACTCATAACGCTTTGGCCAATGCGCGGCAGCGGCCGAACATGTTCGGCAGCGCCGATCGCGATGGCTTCTTTGGGCATCCCGAACACGACCGAGGTGACTTCGTCTTGAGCGATGGTTATCGCGCCTGCCTCGCGCATCTCCAACAGCCCGCGAGCGCCGTCGCAGCCCATTCCGGTCAAGATCACGCCCACTGCGTCGCCTGCAACATGTCGAGCAACGGAGCGGAACAACACATCGACGGAGGGGCGAAAGCGATTTACTGGCGGAGCTTCGAACGTTCGCACAATTCGCTTGTTACCCACGCGACGCACTTCCATGTGTAAGTCGCCCGGTGCGAGCAACGCTTGTCCGCAGACGATCGTGTCACCGTCGACCGCTTCGCGTACTTTCACTGCTGATTCTCGGTTGAGTCGCTCCGCAAACGAGCCTATGAATCGAGCGGGCATGTGTTGGACGATGACGATGCCGGGAACATCTTTCGGCAGACAGGCCAGTACCTCGGCCAACGCTTCAGTACCGCCCGTCGACGCGCCGATCGCCACGACTTTCGCCGGATCGATTCCCCCGTCGCCACTTGTTGAAGCCTGACGCGGTAACGCGCTGCGATCACGTTGTCGCAGCTTCGCCTTGGCCGCGACTTTGACTTTCTGGACCAACTCTTCCGCCATCGCCACCACACCGGTCTTCGCGTCGACCTTCGGCTTCTCCATGAAATCTACGGCACCCAGCTCCAGAGCTCGGAGCGTCTCGCGAGTGCCAACCGAAGTCGATGCCGAGACCATGACAACCGGCAAGGGCCTGGTCTTCATCAGTTTTTCGAGGAATGTCAGTCCGTCCATTCTGGGCAACTCGACGTCGAGCGTGATGACATCGGGTTGGAACGTCTTCAGCAGTTGCCAGGCGGTGTACGGATCGGGAGCCGATTCCACGGCTTGAATTCCGGAGTCTTTCAGCAGGATCTCCGTCAACAGCTTTCGCATGACCGGCGAGTCTTCGATGATCAGGACTTTCGTCATGGTGGTCGTTTCGATTCTGCGGCTCGTCGTCTACGAGCCTCGTTTGCGATAGATCGTATGCCCCAGCGACTCGACATAGTTGGCCAGCCACGTCTGATGTTCCGAGTGTCCCAGGAACAAATACCCACCGGGCCGCAACCGCTCGGACAGTCGGGCGACAAGTTGTCGTTGCTGCGTTTCATCAAAGTAGATCATTAGATTCCGACAGAAGATGGCGTCGAAGCAGCCCTGAAACGGAAATTTCGAGGCCGTGACATTTACCTGGCGAAACGCGATCAGGTGTTGCAACTCGTCGCGCACACGGCACGTTCGAGCGTATTGGCCTGTTCCCTTCATGAAATGCCGGTCGCGAACTTCGCGCGGCAAACATTTGACTTCTTCGGTGGGATAGATCCCGCGTTCGGCAAAGTTCAACACTTCCGTGTTGATGTCGGTAGCCAGAATCTTGATGTCCCAGCACGCTCGAGGGCCAAAATGTTCGAGCAGAGTGATGGCCACGGAGTACGGCTCGTGCCCGCGCGAGCAAGCGGCACTCCAGATGCGCAACTTGTAATTCGACGTCTCGGTCGCGTTAGCGCGCCATTGGCGAAATGCCTGATCGCGGAGGAAGTCGAAGTGATGATTCTCGCGGAAGAAGTCGGTCTTGGTCGTGGTGATGCAATTGACCATCTGCTGCAACTCGACACCATCACGATCCTCGCAGAGGAGGTAATGATAGTAGTCGTCATAGCCGCTCAGCCCGAGCTCACGCACGCGGCGACCCAATCGCGAGCAAAGCAACTCGCGTTTCGCGTCGCCGAGCGTGATGCCCGACTCGGACCGAATGAGATCGCGGAGCAGATCGAAAGTCTGCGGCGAAAGACCGCCTGTCGAAAGCTCGCTCTCTCGGTCGTTGGTCAATCCAGCTGTTGGCACGACTAGAAGTCCTCAAATCCGCCGCGACTCGCTCGGCTATCGACAGGAATGGCGTCGAGTTCATGATCGCTCGCGGCACTCCATTTCGCTTTCGCCGTAACTGTCGAAGTGGCTTGTGGCCGTCTGGCGGGTGGAGTGAAGAATTCTTCCGCGGCTTCATGGCTGTGATGCAGACTCGCCAGCACACTTTGCAGTTGATGCGATTGTTCGGCCAGCCCCACGGCACTGCGGGACATCGAATCGGATTGCGTGGCACTGACCTGCGTCGCATGATCGATCTGAGAAACCGCTCGACTCACTTGCTCGATGGCGACAGATTGTTCTCGGCACGCACCGGCGATCTCACCGACGATGTCCGTGACCTGCTGCACGGAGGTCATGATCTCGTTCAGCTTCTGGCCGGATTGATTGACCAGCGACGATCCCGTTTCGACTTTGTCGACCGAGTCTTCGATCAACACTTTGATTTCTTTCGCCGCCGCCGCACTTCGTTGTGCGAGGTTGCGAACTTCTCCGGCGACCACGGCAAAGCCGCGACCTTGCTCGCCGGCGCGAGCGGCTTCGACCGCCGCATTCAAGGCGAGCAGATTTGTTTGGAACGCCAGTTCGTCGATCGCGGTAATGATGTCGGCGATCTTCTTCGACGAACTTTCGATATCTTTCATGGCCTGCACGGCGCGGCCGACGACTTCCCCACCTTGCTCGGCGGTTTGACGCGAACGCAGCGCCACGCCGTTGGCCTGATCCGCGTTCTCGGCGTTTTGATCGACCGTAGCGGTGATCTCTTCGAGGCTCGCGGCACTCTCTTCGAGGCTCGCGGCCTGCTTGTGCGTGTTCAATGCCAGCTGCACCGACGTATCCGACAGCGACTGCGAAACATTCGACAGGCTCGACGCGACCTTCTCGACCTTTACCAACGCCGCGCGAACGGAACGGTTGATGAAGTAAGACAAGGCTAACAGCAACGCGATGACTCCGGCACCCGTTCCCACGAGTAGCCAATTGCTAAACGCGACCGTCGCCTGTGCCCGCTCCTCGTCATGCAAGTTGCGAGCCTGAGCAAACGTGACGACTTGATTGATGGCTTGATGGTGGTCGCCGAACAGTTCCTTGAGTTTGCCGTGTGCGAGTTGGTTGGCAAGTTCTCGATTGCCTTCCTTGATCGCTGGGATGAACTCTTCGTCGACGATGTGAAAGAACTTTCTCGCTGGTTCGTACGATGTTACGACCAAGGCCTGCTTCAGTTCACCATCTTCCAACTCACGCGACCAGCGAGTGTGTCGATTGTCGTAGTCGGCTTTGAGCACGTCGCACTGACGATACAGCTGCTCGCGGCGGACGGCGTCTTCTTCCGAGGCGAGTTGCAGCACCGCCAGATACGACTCGGCGATAAACCCTCGCGATGGAACGACGTCAGACACCAAGGCATGGCCTTGTGCAATGTGCGCGTACAACGGGCCGTTGACTTTGACGCGTTGCAGCGTTGCAAAGGCGAACGTCCCGTAAGTGACCAGCCCCAAGACGGCAATGGTTGTCAGGAGATTGAGTTTGTTCGTAACGGTGAGCCGTTTTAGTTGGAACATCGTGTTAGCCTTTCGCTGTCGGAAACTACTTTTGTTCGAATCAGATGAAAAACGTCGAGAAGGAATACGAGTCGTGCGTCAGGTTTGCCGACTCCGCAAAACCAGGAGACATCCAGATCGTCGGCTAGCGGCGGGGAGTCGTCGATGTCGTCCACCGCGATGTCGAGTACATCGGAGACGCAGTCTACAACCAGTCCGACTTGTTTCTCTTCGACGGCGACGACGATGATCACGGTGAACCGGTCGTACGCGCGGGGTGGCATCGAGAAACGCAACCGCAGATCGACTATCGGGATAATCGTTCCGCGCAGGTTGAGAACGCCTTTGACGTATTCGGGAGCGTTCGGAATCGGCGCCACATGGGCTAGGCTTTTAATCTCCTGGACGCGCGTGATCTCGATGCCATACTCTTCGCTTCCCAGGGAGAAGACGAGGAATTGCCGCGAATTATCCGTCGCGCGATCGGATTTGGCGGCCGTCGCTAGTTGGTTCATGGTTAAGTACCTCGAGAGCCCTCAGAGCTAAAGTTGTCTAATGAACAAAGGCCAGACGATGTAATGCTGCGGGATCAATGATCAACGCCACGCTGCCGTCGCCGAGAATCGTCGCGCCGCTGATTCCTTCAACACGCTGGTAATTCGCTTCAAGACTTTTCATTACGACTTGCTGCTGGGAGACGAGTTGATCGACAAACAACGCCATCCGCTTCCCGCGGTTTTCGATAATCACCAACAACCCCAGGCAGGGATCGGTAATGTGCGGCGCGACGTCAAAGACCTCGTGCAAACGCACCAACGGTATCGACTCGCCGCGCAGCACCAACAGTTCGCCCCGACCGGCGACGCAACGAATATCGGCGTTCACCGGACGCAGCGATTCAATCACCGACGTGATCGGCAGCACATACGTGTTATCGCTGACTTGGACCAGCAGCCCGTCGACGATCGCCAAGGTCAAGGGAAGCCACATCGAGAACGTCGCGCCCTCGCCGGGCAACGACGAGATCTGGGCGAAGCCCTGCATCGCTTCGATATTCTTGAGCACGACATCCATGCCGACACCGCGCCCCGAGATATCGGTCACCAACTTGGCGGTCGAAAAGCCTGGCTCGAAGATCAAGTTATAAATGTCACGATCCGGCAGATCGGCACCTTCTTGGAGCAATCCGCGTTCGATGGCCTTGCGCCGGATGGCGTCGCGATCCAGGCCGCGACCATCATCTTCGATCTCGATACAGACGCTGCCATCTTTATGGTAAGCTCGCAGGACGAGGTGCCCTTCCGGATCCTTCTCGTTGGCAATCCGTTCCTCGGGCGTTTCGATTCCATGATCGACGGCGTTGCGAACCATGTGAACCAGCGGGTCGCCAATCCGGTCGACCATCGATTTGTCGAGTTCAGTCTCGGCACCTTCGAATCGAAAGGCGACTCGTTTGCCAACTTTACGGGCGACGTCGCGGGCGACTCGCGACATTTTTTGAAAGATTCCTCGAACCGGAACCATTCGCAGTGACAGGCTCAGATCTTGCAATTCGCGAGCGATCTTTCGCAGTTCGGGGAGGGACCGAGACGTCAGTTGGTGCTCGCCGAACTCGATTTGAACCATCGACTCGGCGATCACTAATTCGCCGATGACGTTAATCAGCTGATCCAGCCGCTCACGATCGACTTTAATGTTCTCTTGTGCAGCCCGACGACTGGCGGATGATTCTATTTCGGACGCGACAGGTTCTTGTGTCGTGGCCGCTGGCTCTGCTTGAGATTGACGAGCGACGACGCGATTAACTTCGTCGAGGATGCTCGCAAGACTATCGTCGCGTTGGAGCGGACCCCGGTGTTCGAGCCACTGTTCTGCCAGCAACATCTGCTGTCGCAACGCATCGATGCAAACCAGGACCGCATCGACGACAGTCGCAGTCACTTGTAAGTTGCCCGACCTGGCTCGATCGAACAACGACTCGGTGGCATGGGTCACCGCCTGGATGTCGTCCAATCCCAGGAACCCAGCGACTCCCTTGATCGAATGAAACGCGCGATACAAAGTGCCAATCGCTTCCGCGCTGGCCATTCGTCCGCCCACATCCAGCAGTACTTGCTCGGCTGTGTCAAGGTGCTCGGCCGCCTCACTCAGGAAATCACGCAGCAAGTCTTCGTCGGCGGAAAACGGAACTTCGGTCGGGGGTTTTGTAACGACGCCGGTGGAGGCCGGTTTTGCATCAGCCGTAGTAACCGCTTGCAGTCGGCTGACAAAGTCCGCCGCCACTGCCGGCAACGGCAGATCACTCTTGGCCGCTTCGATCACGCCATCGAGCAGATCCACGGCACAAAGTATCAGTTCGGCAATTTCGGCCGATGCAACCGCTCGCCCGCAACGAACTTGTTCGAGACAGCTCTCGATATGATGGGTGAACTCGGCGACCGAGTCGACGCCGAACGACGTGGCCGCTCCTTTGACCGAGTGAATTGAGCGAAAGAGCCGATTCACGAGGTCAATGTTCTCTGGCGCGGCAACGAGAGCGCGAGAAATTTCG
>CAUJKL010000382.1 GCA_963204995.1 Planctomycetota bacterium
TGCCCGAGATGGACGGGCTGGCTTTCGCCAAACGTGCGCGGGAGACGCCCGGCGTCGGCGATCCGAAGATGATCGTGCTTTCGTCGGCCTCGATCCCGGACGAAGCCGAACGGTTCCGGCAAGTGAACATCGCTCGCCGTCTGACCAAGCCCATCAAGCAATCCGACCTGCTCAACGCCGTGCTGTCGGTGCTCGGAATCGGCGCATCCAATTCGGCCTCCATACGCTCCACCATTTCCGAGCGGCCGGCCGAAGTCCGTTCGCTGCGTATCTTGCTGGTGGAGGACAATGTAATCAATCAGCGCGTCGCCATCGGATTTCTCGCGGAGCGCGGACATCAGGTCATGGTCGCCAACAACGGACTGGAGGCGTTGGCGGCGGTCGAAAAAGAGAATTTTGACCTGATCCTGATGGACGTCCAGATGCCGGAAATGGACGGCTTTGAAGCGACGAAGGCGATTCGTGCGCGGGAACGCGAGCGAGGAACGCATGTCCCGATCATCGCGATGACGGCCAGCGCGATGAAAGGCGATCAAGATCGCTGCCTCGAAGCCGGCATGGACAGTTATGTCTCGAAGCCCGTGCATGCCGACCAGCTTTACAAAGCCGTGGAAGGGATCGTCCATGGCGAACGTGCCGTCAAACCGTCAGCGTCTTTTTCTCACGAGACCGTCAATCCAGAAATCGTCCCCGACAATCCCACGCAACAACGCGACGTCCTAGATTGGGACGCCGCAGTAGCACGAATGCGCGGGCGTGAGGATCAATTGGCAAGCCTGGGAGAGATGTTCCTGGTCGAGTGTCCGAAAATGATGGACGAGATTCGAAAAGCTGTGGCAACTCAAGACGCGGGGAAGACACTCGAACGATTCGCTCACACGCTGAAAGGATCGGCAGACATTTTTTGCGCTGCGCGGGTTGTGCAGGCAGCATCTCAGCTCGAGCGAATCGGACGCAACGGCCGCTTGGAGGACGCGGAAGTCGCGTTCGCAAATTTGGAAAGGGAGTTCCAGCTTGTGATGCAGAAGTTAACCTCACGTTGCAGGAAACCGAATTCCACGCGGGCATGCGAATCAGAGCTGACATAGCTGCGGCCTACAACCACTCCAACCGGGATAACCCGTATCGCAATGTTCCATTCGCGCACCGGTTGAGCTGAATTTGACACCGCGTAGTGCGGTTGGTGCCGAATACGCTGGATATGCCCCAGCTCCAGCATCTCGACGTTCGCGGAGGACGTCAGGATGCCGACAGCGTTCTCCAGACAGAAGCTCGACCATGCGATTGCTCGACATGCGCTACATCGCTCTCACCCTTTGCCTCATCGGCTTACAGTCCGAACTCTGGGCGCAATCTTTCGGAGTGGAACTGCATAACACGCTCATGCCTGCCTCGGGCGGCATGGGCGGTGCCAGCGTGGCTCGGCCGCAGGATCTGACCTCGGCAATCAACGCCAACCCGGCGACGTTAGCGCAATTCAAGGGAACGCAGTTCTTGTTTGGTGGAGCCTGGGCCGAACCGACCTATAACGTGACTCACGACGGCGGCGTTCTCCCCGGTGTTGGCAGCTACTCGGCGAAGTCGGGCACGCCTGGTGCCGCCGGTGCCAACATCGGCGTGACTCAAGACTTTACTGCGCTTGGTCTGCCGGCGACGCTGGGAATTGGGTTCCTCTCCACTGCGGGTGGCGGCACCGATTTCCGCGACGTGGCGGCGAGTAATGGCACGTCGTCAGAATTGGTCGTTTTAGAAATCACCAATGGACTCGGTGTGCAGCTGACCGACCGGCTCTCCGCCGGTGGATCGATTTCGCTCGGCACGGCCTTCTATGACGGGCTGTTTGTTGGGCAAAGTGCGATGGTGCCGGACTATGCGCTGCGCGGCAGCGTGGGATTCGCCTACGATCTCGCGCCCAGCACGACGATCGGATTCTACTACCAATCGAAACAGAATTTCACCTTCGACGATGCGATCCGATTGGAACTGCCTGACGGCGGTTTCGACCCGATCGTCCGCGATATCAAGATGAGTCTTCCCGACAACCTCGTCCTTGGCGTCGCGAACAACTGCCTCATGGACGGCAATCTCCTGTTAGCTTTCGACGTCATCTACAAGCAGTGGGATAACGCAGACCTGTTCAAGGCAATCTATGACAACCAGTGGGTGTTTCAGGCCGGAACGCAATACAGTTCAGGTCGCACGCGATTGCGGCTGGGATATGCCTATGCCGAGAACCCTTTGCAGTCCAACGTGGGGATTTCTGCGGGAGGCGTAACAGTCGGCGTGAACGCACTACAGTACATTCAGGCACAGATGGCCGTCATCAACCAGCATCGGATCACTGCGGGAGTCGGCGTCGTGGACGTTCTGCCGGGCGTGGATCTTGATCTCTTCGCCGGCGGTATGTTCTACGATTCACAACGCTTCGGAGCGTCCGCCGCTTCGTTAGAGAGCTATTGGGTCGGCGCTGGATTGACGTGGCGGTTCGGGCGCGGAGCCGGTGAGCGATTACCGGTCGCGGAAACCTGGTACTAGTCCTTAAACAAGCGAACACCTCCAGGCTAAAAGTGGTCGGCACGGGGCGCGCAGCGTCAGCCACGCCCCGTTGCGGGACAGTAATGAATCGAGTTGTGTTTGCTTCATGAGTGTGGCGGGGAAGGTTGGTTGGTTACTGAGCGGGGCGACGCGAGTGGACGG
>CAUJKL010000383.1 GCA_963204995.1 Planctomycetota bacterium
AATTCAAGCTGCCTGGCATCAATCAGGTTCAAGCGGACAGCGAACACGGCATGGGCTTCGGCAACGCGTTGAAGTATCTGATGCGTCAAGATCCGGACGTCATCATGGTCGGCGAAATTCGAGATCACGAAACGGCGGTTAGCGGTGTGCAAGCGGCGCTGACGGGCCACTTGTTGATTAGCACGTTGCACACCAACGACGCGATCGGTTGCGTGCCGCGATTGAACGACTTGGGACTGGACTATTTCAAGATCGCCGGAGCGTTGTTAGGCGCGATCGGGCAGCGCTTGCTGCGAGGCATTTGCCCGCACTGCAAGGCTCCGTCCGTTCCCAATCAACGCATGCTCGAAACGTTGTTGAAGGATCATGACCTGACAATTCCCGCTAACGCCACCTTTTACAAAGGCACGGGTTGTGGGAAGTGTTTGGGCTCCGGACACGTAGGACGAATTCCGATTTACGAGATCTTTGTTGTTTCTCCTGGCATCCAAAAAGCCATCGAGGCCGGCTTGCCGCACTCGAAACTTCGCGAACTGGCGATTGCGGAAGGCATGGTCGAACTGGCACCGGCGGGAATCCAACAAGCGTTACAAGGCCGGACCACGGTCGAAGAGGTCTACTACAAGCTCTCGGGCTAATGGCGGTGCGCGATTAACGCCACAGCCGCTGAGTTTTTTCATACCGGTAAGACGAGTGAATATTATGTCCAACTTCGCAGCAGGTAAGGATGGCGACGATTTTCTGAAGAAACTTCAGAACATCAAGATCGGCGGTGGCGGCAAGGCCAAAGGCATGAAGATCAAGAAACGCGACATGATCTTCATGTTGCGCAATATCTCGATTCTCATCGAGAACGGGCTCTCGCTGCCCAAGTCGCTCGAAACGCTGGTCACTGAAAAGTCGCTCAAGAAGTACTCCTCAATGCTCGAGGACATCAAGTCTCGCGTGGAAAATGGCGAAGCTTTCAGCGATGCGCTGGCGATGTACCCAGACGCCTTCAACGACCTGATGGTCAGCCAGATCCGAATCGGTGAACGCAGCGGTACGATTCCCGTGACGATGGGCCGCATCATGCACCAACTGGAGCATGCCGACAACCTGAAGGGGCACATCATCAAAAAACTCAGCTACCCCTGTATCCTCGTGACGGCAGGCTCGGGTGCGATCACGTTTATGCTGCTGTACGTCATCCCGACATTCCAAGGCATCTATGCGGAATCAGGTGCCAAGCTTCCTGGCATCACACAGTTATTGATCACCTTGGGCGAGTTGGGAACGAAATACGGTTGGATGTTGATCCTGGGGATCGTGGCGTTGGTTTCGACTATCGTAGGAATACGCCGTCAAACAGCAGGCCGCTTGTGGATGGATACGTGGCTGCTGCGAGTTCCTTTGTTGGGACAATGGTTCAAGAACATTTCCGTTCTTCAATTCATGGAAGTCTTGGGAAATTTGATGGATGCAGGCTTCACGGTCGTGGAAGCACTTGAATCGTGCTCCAAGGCGGTGGGCAATCGAGCCATTCGCCAAAGCATCGACCAAATGCACGCTGCCTTGACTCGTGGCGAGCGCTTCAGCGACGAGTTGGGGCGACACGGTGACTTATTTCCGCCGGTCGTGAGGCAGTTGGTCGTGGTCGGCGAGAAGACCGGAACGCTCTCCAAAACCACGGTACATATTCGCGCTCATCTGCGTCGCGAAGTCGAAACCTACACGAACGTGATGCTGGGTGCCATCGAGCCGACGATGACCGCTGGGTTAGCGTTTTGCATCGGCGGCATGGTGCTGGCCATCTACCTGCCAATGTTCGACATGATTGGTGCGATGAAATAGTCGCTGCTCAACCCATTGAATCACAGGAGTCAGACAATGAATCGCCGCGCTCGTTCACAAACCTGTCTTCGCCGAACAGGGCTCAGCTTGTTGGAGGTCCTGGCTGTCGTCACCCTCATGGGCATCATCGCGCTGATCGCCATTCCGCGTCTCGCGAACAGCGGCGACAAGCCGAAAGCGAATTCGTGTTTCGCGAGAAAAGGGATGATCGAGGTGCAGGCCGAATTGTGGCTCCGAAATAAGGGAGTACCGCCAGCCGCGAATTTGGGCGACATCATGGCGAACTCAACTTACTTCCCGGACGGAGCCGTGACGTGTCCGATCGACGGTAGCGCGTATCAGCTCAATACCACGACGATGACGGTGAACGGGCATACGCACGCCGACTTACTCGACTAACACAAAATTCTTTCTGCGCCGAACTTAACGTCTTTTTATGACCTATGGTTGATTACATGAGCGACTGGTGGGGTGCCATCAGCATCGCTGATGCTTTTTCGTTGATGGAGATGTTTTCAAGGGTTACGTTACAAAAAGGGCTCAGCTATGAAGATTCGTAAGAACAGAACTCGCTCACGTCGCACACTCGGTTTTTCGCTGCTCGAATTGTTGGCCGTGGTCACGATCCTCGGCATCATCGCCGTCGTTGTGATTCCTCGCATCGCCGTTTCCTCGAATACCGCGAAGGCGAACGCACAAGCTCAATCGGTTGCCGAAATCAACAGCGCTTTGGAACGCTACTACTTCGACTACGGCAGCTATCCCGCTTCGCTGGCTGTACTCTGGACGCAAAGCACTCCCACCGTCGGTGGCGTCGCTGGCCAGCGCTACTTCCCGGACGGAGCACCGACCAATCCGAAGACCGGAACCGCCGGCGACTTTGGCTACACCGTAGCAACCGGTCGCGCCAGCGGAAAATAGGTTTACCGAACGATGCAGGCTGTGTTCTCGCTCCGGAGCGCAATCGCTCCGGTTGCGAACCTGCCAGACATCATCAGCGGCAAGGATTATTGCCGCAACAGAGTTGTCGCCTTTCCGATCGACGGTCCTGGTAACTGTTCAACCTCGGCACAAACAAGTGAATAGCCAGGCGCACATCAAATTACTCGAGGGTCGAAAAAAAGAATTTTTCGCGAGTCGGACTGAGTGATGTTTTGTGACCTATGTTTGAGTACAGCAGCGACTGGTGCATGTTTGCAAGATCGCTGAGGCTGTTTGTTGAACAACAAGTTTCCATGGGGTACGTTACGAAAGGGTTATGTTTTATGAAGGTTCGTAAGAACAACACTCGCAAACGCCGTTCGCTCGGATTTTCGCTGCTCGAGCTTCTGGCCGTGG
>CAUJKL010000384.1 GCA_963204995.1 Planctomycetota bacterium
TGACTCACAAGCCGTCGCCAAACGCGGGCAGGAGTTGTGTACTGCCGCTTGGTTTCACGAGCCGCCGCAGCGCGCGGATCTTGTCGTGGCTGCGATCGAAGGTGGTCCCGATCAACAGACCTGGGAGAACTTTGGCCGAGCGTTGTTTGCCGCAACGCAAGCGGTGAATGATGGCGGAGCGATCGTCATCTGCTCCAGTTTGCGTTGCCGTCCCGGTGCTGCCTTGCAAAGGCTGACGGGGATGCGCGACTCGGAGTCGTTGTTGCACGAGTTGCGGCGTGACCGGACACCCGATGCGACGCCGGCGGCGTTGCTGGCGGAAGCACTCGAACGAGTCAAAGTCTTCTTGCTGAGTGACTTGGAAGAAGATGCCGTCGAGGATCTGGGAGTTGCTCACGTCGGCAGCACCGAACAGGTAGAACGGCTCAGTCGACAATATGCCTCATGCATTCTGCTGGGCAACGCGCAACATGCGTTTCTAGCGACGCCGGCCGAATAGCCAGGCAGGAGTAAGTGACCCGATGTCAGATCTTGCCTCCCAGTGTCAGGCCCTGCGCGACGGAATCGGCTATTGCGATCTGAGCGGCAGGACGCAGATCGAGATGGTCGGCAAGGACCGCGCGAAGGTGCTGCATGGATTGTGTACGAACGATATCAAGCGACTTGTGCCCGGCGACGGTTGCGAAGCATTCTTGACGAACATCCAGGGGAAGACGAGCGGCTATGTCAACGTGTTCTGTCAAGAAGCGTCGCTGATCGTCGACACTTCGCCCGGGCTTGCCGCCGAGATTATTCCCGCGCTCGATCGATACATCATCCGTGAAGACGTAAAACTCGTTGACCGAACGAACGAGTGGGGAGAAGTTCTCGTCAGCGGATCGCAGACGATAGGCTTGTTGGAGTCGCACTTCATGGGCTCGATTCCCGTAGGGCGAATTGGAATCGCTACCGGAACGATCGGAGACATCCAAGTGCAACTCCGCCGACTGCCATACACTTCGCCGGAATGCTTCTTGATCTGCTGCGAGTTGTCGCAAGTGGCGACTCTGATGGCGTGGCTGCAACGATCGGACGGCGTCGAGTGCAGTGATGCAGCGATCGATGTGGCTCGCATCGAGATGGGTGTTCCGATTTACGGTCAGGACGTCACCGTCGATAACCTGCCGCAGGAAATCGCCCGAGATCGATTGGCGATCAGCTTTACGAAGGGTTGCTATCTGGGACAAGAGACGGTGGCTCGAATCGATGCGTTGGGGCACGTGAATCGGCGACTCGTGGGACTGAAGTTCACGGGTGAATCCGTCCCACCCCCAGGCACCACCATCGTGGTCGACACGAAGCAAGTGGCGCGGCTCACGTCGTCCTGTTTATCGCCTCGATTAAACGCGCCGCTCGCTCTTGCTTTTGTGCGACGCGGCAGCGACAAGCAGGGAACCGTGATTCGATCCGAGTTGGGTGATGCCGAAGTGATCGACTTGCCATTGCTGTGAATTGCCGGGAGAGCGAATGACGCGGAGAGGTTGTGAAAAAATCGTGGGATAGGCTTCCAGCCTGTCAGAAATACGGGGAATAATGACAGGCTGGAAGCCTATCCCACCCAATAAAATCACAGCCTCGGAGTGAATTGAGGGCGTTTTTTGCACTCTGCGGCACAGGTATCAAATCAATCCGAGTAGATACGCTCACTCGGCCAAGAGCCTGATATTGCCGCAAGTACAGCGACCGCAAACCCGGAGCTCGGAACCCGGAGCTCGGAACCTGGAAAGATGAGCTTCCCTCAAGTTCTTCCGTTGCGAGACTCGCTCGTAAATCAGGCATGGGCCGGAGAATCGGCTGCTTTACGGCGGATTGTGGGGTAAGTCGGGGTCTTTTACCGATGATTTTGCCTGATTGGTTGCGATGGCAAATAAGGCAGAGTAGCATAGTGGCCTAGAGACTGCGGACAGTAACGGTTGTCCGGCGAGCCGGCGACTTGCCCGGCGTTCTTTACATGGCATATACCTGGAGACAATTTCAATGCGGAAGATCATTAAAAAGCTAACGTACCTATCGTTAGTGTGGCTCATTGTCGTGCTGATGTCAGTCGACGTCAGTTTGGCATGTCGTTGGGCACGTGCTCGTCAATGCTACGCACCCCCGGTATGCGAGTGGTCCGATGCAGTACAGGTTTATGATAGCCCAGTTCAAAAGGGCGGACCGTGGCAGAAGGGTGCCGAACAAGGGCCCGCTCCGATGCCCGACGACGTGATTGGTAGCGGTGCCGGAAGCAGCTCGGCAAGCGGTATCGGAAGCGGCACGTCGCCGTCTGACGAGTCTGCCGATAGTGCGCCACCGGCTCCGGCGGAACCTCCTGCTCCCGCTCCTGAACCTGCTCCTGCTCCTACTCCCAAGCCAGCTCCGCCAGAGGAAGCTCCGGCTCCTCCCGTCGCAGCACCAACTCCAAAGCCGGTAGCTCCAGAGCCGGCAGCCCCGAAAGCAGAGCCTGCTGCAGTTCCCGCTGAGCCAGCGACTCCCACTCCGGCACCTGCCAAGGCGGTTGACGATCTATTCGGCGACAAGCCTGCCGAAGCAACCCCTGCCCCCAAGCCGCCTGCAGCTAATGACGGTCTCGGTGATTTGTTCGGCGATGCACCGGCCGAGAAACCCGCTCCGGCTGCTCCTGCCGCACCAGCCGCCAATGACGGACTCGGTGACTTGTTCGGCGATCCACCGGCTGCTGAAAAGGCGATGCCAGCTGAAGAAGCACCCGCCGCCGACGATTTATTCGGCGCACCTCCTGCCGCAGAAGCAGCTCCCGCCGCCGATGACTTGTTCGGAGCACCCGCCGCCGAAGCGCCCCCTGCCAAAGCACCAGCCGCCGAGACACCAGCCACTCCTGCGGTTGATGATCTCTTTGGCGCACCTGCGGCCGAAGAGAAAGCGATGCCTGCTGATGATTTGTTCGGCGACCCAGCAGCTGAACCGGCAGCAGCGGAACCTGCTGCACCCGCCGCTGCTGCTGATGACCTGTTTGGCGCACCTGCTGCCGAAGAAAAATCGATGCCTGCTGACGATTTGTTCGGTGACCCAGCAGCTGAACCGGCAGCAGCCGCCGCCACTGCTGATGACCTGTTTGGCGAACCAGCTGCCGAGGCAGCACCAGCAGCCGATGAATCGTTGGATGACTTGTTTGGCACTCCAAGTCCAGCTAAAGCTGAAGCGGCCGCGCCAGTTGCCGCCGATGACCTGTTTGGCGAAGTCGCACCGGCTGTTCAACAGCAACAACTCAGCACGCGTCACTGGAGCGACAACACCGGCAACTTTTCCGTTGTTGGTAAGCTTGTCGAGATCCTCGATGGGAAAGTGCGACTTCTGAAAGAGAACGGCCGCACATGCACGGTTGAATTGCGACGCCTAAGCGAGATCGACGCCGAGTACGTGCAGCAGATCGTAGCGACGTATGGCGATGGTCTGGTCGGTCCTCAGTTGGCGACTCGCTAGTCGACTTGGATCGTTGAAAGAAACAAAGGGGTTCGGTGTCCTTGGGTGCCGAACCCCTTTCTCATTCCGCCGCGTAACTGGAGGCTGGCATGGTGTTACGTTGTTGCGTCTCGCCGCGTAAGTGTTGCTCCTTCGAAGCCGCTATTGCGGCTTTGCTGGTAACGAGCGTCGTGCTGTTCACTTCGAACGCCGTCTTCGCCGCGGGCGACGAGATTGTGAACAAGAAAGTTCTACTGCTTTCGCAGAGCCCCGATGGTCATCCTCCGATGACACACGAATATGCGGCAGGATTGCGAGTCATGGAGAAGTGCTTAGCGTCTGTCCCAGGCGTTGCCGTGACACATGTGAACGCGGATAACCCTTGGCTCGAAGGTCCGGCGTTGATCCGCGCTGCCGATTGTGTGGTGATGTTCCTCTCGGAAGGAGCTCGCTGGACTCACGAAGACCCTCGTCGAATCGAAGCCTTCGCACAACTGGCTGCTCGCGGCGGCGGATTCGTTACGTTGCATTGGGGAATGGGAACTAAAGAAGCCCGCTACATCGACGGTTACTTGAAACTGTTCGGTGGTTGCCACGGTGGCCCCGATCGAAAATACAAAATCCTCGACGCGGATGTCGTGATTGGAACCACCGATCATCCGATCACGCGAGGTATTTCGAACTTCTCCATCCACGAAGAATTCTACTACGAGCTCAAGCTTGTCCCGACCAGCAATCAGATCAAGCCAATCCTTCAGACAGAAATCGACGGCGTAACGCAAACGGTCGCTTGGGCATGGCAGCGCGGTGACAGCGGCCGCTCCTTCGGCTTTAGCGGAGGGCACTTTCATAAGAACTGGGAGCGAGTCGAATACCGACGCCTCATGACGCAAGCGGTTCTGTGGTGTCTTGACCTGCCCATCCCGGAGGCTGGCATGGCGGTAGACGTCGCTGTGGACGCACTTCAACCTGATCCAAATGGGAAGTGATGCCCGAGCAACAATGCCGCGATCGTTAATGCTACGATGGCGGCGCTGACACCTGCGGCGATCAACATCATCGATCGACTCCCGGTCGTCGGCGAATCGGACTCGAACGTGCAAATCTGAAACAGCCGCTCGATGGATCGCTGATAAGCAATGTCGTTGTCTAGCCGCACCAACTTGTCGAAATCCACTTTGCTCATGAAGCCTTCAAACCGCAGCTCGCGGGAGGCGGGATCGTAACTGATTCGGTCGGCAAGGTGTTCCGGGAACGATAAGCCGACTGGTAATACTTCTAACCTGACACTTCGTAGCATGCCGGTCACCTCTGCTCACGACCTGGAATCGGAAAGCCCGAATCGGGGACTATGAACGCAGCAACATCAATGTACCACTGCTACCTTGTGATTCTATCTAGGCATTTCCAAGATGCAACAATTCGCCCCTTGTTGGGGGCTTGCACCCGCTTGGCCATCAATCGTTCTGATACGGCATCAGGATCTCACCGGGGTGCAACCCAGAAATCGACTTGAAGCCACCGTCGGCGATCATCGCACCCAACGTAGTCGCGTGGCGAAAATAACGATCCGACGGACGCTTGCCGGTCAGCTCTCGCGTCAGATCCTGACACATCACGTCAGCAGCGTCGCGAATGACTTCATCTTCCTGCCGCGCTGCGTACAGCGATGTACAGAGCATGACGATCAGTTTCTGAATGCGCAAAGACAGTTCCGACATGCGGCATTGCCGGTCGGCGAGTTTCAGCTGATGCTTGCGCATCGTCCCGCTGATTTCCAGCGGCGAGTTTTGCAGGCCCGCTGCGGCGAACTCCGCGTGTTCGCGCAATCGGCTTGGCATCGAGGGCAAACTCGGGCGCGGCTTGGGCCATAATGCTTGCGACGCAAACCAGCTCGCATAGGCTGGCAGAACCCCTTTCAAGGCCCAAGCATGAGCCGGGTTCAACGGGTTCGGTCGCTTGATACCAGCCGCTGCGAGCGCATTGCCGATGGGCTCGAAGTAGATGGTTCCGTGCTGTTTGACCAGCGACTTAAAGAAGGCCATGCCGAGCATCTCGCCTTCTCCCTCATAGATACAAGGTGCCAGATACTCGTGGACGTTGTCGCCAAACATGTGTCCCGCGAGGAACGAGCGGCCACCGTGAGTCTTCATGAACAGTTCGACGGCGGCTTCCTTTTGAGCTTCGCTGCCGAAGATCTTGGCCACAATGCATTCCATCTCGCCACGATAGCCATCGTCGATCAGACCCGAACACCACGCCACCAACGCATCGCAAGCAACGATCAATCCGGCCATTCGCCCGAGTCGCCGTTGAACGAGTTCACGCTGCGAGATCGCTTCGCCATAAGTCTTCCGGAACTTCGCCCAAGGGATCATGCTGGCCATCATCAATCGCATGGTTCCCGCTGCATTGGCACACAACGCGACACGGCCCAAATTCAGACCATGATACGCAATCGTGAGTCCGCTGCCTTTAACTGGCTGCAACAAGTTATTGGCGGGAATGTGGAAATCCTTGAAAATGATGCCGCGATTGTACGTGTGCTTTAAGGCATGAAGTCCATATTTAACCAGCTGAAACTGATCGTTCTCTTCGGGCGGCAGGTCACAGATCAATACGGCGGGTCGATTGTCGATCAAGCAAACCAAGCCGATAGTCCGACCGGGCACCACGTTGGTAATGAAAAGTTTCTCGCCGTTGACGACGTAGTGATCGCCTTGGAGTTTCGCCGTTGTTTTGAGTGCTGTCAGGTCCGATCCTGCGCCTGGCTCCGTCAAGGCAAACGCCGAAAGTCGCGCGCCGCTGGCTAACCCCGGCAGAAACCGTTGCTTCTGTTCGTCGGTCCCAAACGTTCGTACGGGATCGACGGCCCCGATGCAACCGTGAACCGATGCGAGCCCGGCGACCGTGGGATCCGACATCGCCATCCGCGTCAGAAACTTCGCAAAGCTTCGAAATGGAGCACCGGTGCCACCGTACTCTTTGCCGACAAGCAGCCCCCAATACCCGACTCCTGCCAAGTCACCAAGTACCGCTTCGCTGATTTTCCGATCTTCGTTCATCAGCGTTCCGGCAGTTCGATGACGATCGACGATGGCAACGGAATCGTCCATTACTTTCGTGACATCACTGGGAGTGACCGGTTCGGACGATTGGAATAAGTCAATCGGTATACCGCGATCCCAGACGGCACGATGAGCGGGGCTGTTGACCGTTTGAAATTGGGGGCTGAACAACGTTTCGACTTGATCGTCGGCCTTGTCGATCGCACCCGTACGACGAGCCTCTTCGCGGCTCTTGCCGCCTAGCGTCAATGCCGTTTCGGCGAAGGATGCCTGTTCGCCAGTCGCGTCAAGATCGTTCGCTGGTGCGTTGTTGCTTTCGACCGACATATTCCTGTTCTCCGACAATGAATGACGTCAATGCTGTGAAATCGCTACGGTGGTGGAAACCGTGCCGCCATTAGAATCATATCGCACTTCGCAAGCGATAGTGGCCAATGAAAGCGAGTGACAAGCGATGTGGCTGCGCAAGGCGTGTCGACCATAACAGTTATACCGGCGAAGTGACTATCATTCATCAACGTACATCGCATCGATTAGATGATGAAAATTCGCCTGAATGGATTTGCGTCGCAGGGTGAGTTTCGGCGTCAGTTCACCCGATTCAACCGTAAACCCACGGTCGAGCAGTGTGAACTTCCTGACCTGTTCGTAATGAGAGACACTGGCAAGACAGGAAGCGATTCGATCTTCAAACAGTTTCACAACGTCGTCGTGTTGCAGGTTATTTACGCTGTCGCTGAGTTCGATTCCCCGCGTTGCCATCTCCGCTTCGAGGCCAGCGAACTCGGGGACGAGCAATGCCACCAAGTACTTTCGGTCGTCGCCGATCACAACCGCTTGGGCAATCAAGGGGTCTCGAGTTAACAAGGATTCGAGATAGACCGGCGCGATGTTCTTTCCACCGGACGTGACGATTAACTCCTTCTTGCGTCCTGTAATGAACAGGAACCCTGCCTCATCGAGATGCCCGATGTCGCCGGTGTGTAGCCAGCCATCGCGAATCACTTCGTCGGTGGCGACTTGGTTCTTGAAATAACCCATCATCACGTGCGGACCGCGCGTTAGTATTTCGCCGTCGTCTGCGATTCTGACTTCGACATCGGGGATCGCTCGACCGACCGCACCTCGCCTGACACTTTGCTCCGACGAGAGCGTGATGACCGGTGACGACTCCGTCAGGCCATATCCTTGCAACAACGGTACACCATGCTTGGTGAAAAAGTCGAAGACATGTGTTGGCAGTGCCGCACCACCGGAACAGCAGCAACGAATTCGTCCGCCGAGCAGGTCTCGCAAAGCATTCGGCGAGGTCGTGAAATCAACTGCTGCGAGTGCATTCACGACCTTCTCGAAGAAATAGGGAACGCCGTTCATTAGCGTTGGCCGCATGTCCGCACAGTCCGCGATAACGGTCTCTCGAGCCTGGGCAAGCGCTAACTGCGATCCAGACGCCAACCACGTGTACAAATCACACGTGCGGGCGAAGATGTGACTCAGCGGCAAGAACGCAAGCCGTAAGTCTTCTGGCCCTTGGGCGAAGGGCTCTGTTGCCGCTAGTGTATTCGAAACGAGGTTGCGATTACTGAGCATCACGCCTTTCGGCTCGCCCGTCGTACCTGACGTATACAGAATCGTCGCGAGGGTGTCGCCATTCGTCTCGGCCACAGCTGCCGCGAGTAGTGCATTTGCTGCCCCTTCGTCATAGGCGGGCAATTCCGCCAAAACTTGTTTGCACGGTTGAGCCCCAATCGCCTGGTCACATTTCTCGTACGAAAAACATTGGAGGGCGTGCGGCAAGTATTCTGACTGAGCAACAAGCTTTTCCAGTTGTTCTGCGGTGGAAACCAGCACGAGTTTCGTGCCGCTGTCGCGGATTTGAAAAGCGGCTTGCTCGCCGGTGAGTGGCGCATGGATAGGAACATGCACCGCGCCGACCACGTGCATCGCGAGATCCGCGATCAACCATTCGTATCGGTTTTCGGAAAGCTGCGCAACACAGTCACCGCGCTCGATGCCGCGAGAGATCAGCCAACTTGCCATCCGCGAGACATCTTGGCCGACCGCGTGCCACGATCGCGAACGCCATTCACCAGACTTGGTCCAGATCGCGGTTCGATCCGCACTTTCCGCGAGTCGCGTTGCCAACAGGCCAACCACTGAGTTAGGCGAGTTCGTCATCGTGCTAGACATGGCCTTTCAATATCGCATCGATTGTGGACAACGTTTCACCCACCGACGCATTGATCACAGCATCTGCTGTTTCATCGAGCGGCGTTGGGTCTCGATTAATGATCACGAGTCTCGCGCCGGATCGCTTCGCGAGTGCGGGCAAACTGGCCGCTGGATGGACGACCAACGACGAGCCCATCGCGAAGAACAAGTCAGCCTGCTGTGACAACTCCATCGACTCTTGCAAAACGTCCGCCGGCAACGACTGACCAAATGAGACCGTGGCGTGTTTCATCATGCCGCCACACTCCGGGCAATCAGGCGGACAATCCTGTTCTAGAAACCGATCTACCATCACACCTGCCTCGAATCGAACGCGACAAGCCAGACAAGCAACATACCTTGCCGTTCCGTGCAATTCGAGGACACGTTTGCTACCCGCGAGCTGATGTAACCCATCGATATTCTGCGTGACAACGGCCTGTAACTTGTTGGACCGCTCCCATTGTGCCAAGACCTGATGTCCGGCATTGGGGCGAGCATCGAAGAAATCCCGGTGAGAAATCGACTTCTGCCGCCAGTACTCGTAGCGAGCCTCGGCGCTGCTGATGAAGTCGTCGAAATAAACTGGCTGACTCGTTGCCCAGACGCCGCCCGGCGAACGAAAGTCGGGAATCCCGCTCTCGGTGCTGACACCGGCTCCCGTGAACGCCACCGCGTTTCGGGATTCAGCCAGCCACTGGGCGACAAGTTGGCACATTTCACGGTTCATGGCCAGATTGTAGCGGATCGCCAGCACACACACAGCAATCGGCACGGTTTGTCCCTCTTCAACCCGAAGGCGACGCCGCTAGCTTCAGCATTTTGGGGAGCCGCAGCTGCTTTGTCCGACTGCGACAAAATCCATCGAGCCCATCTCCCTGATTGATTGCAGATCGGCCCCGCTGGCGACCGAATAATCAAATCGATTGGTACAGTTTCACGCGCTGCGATTGCAGCACGCGGAAAACAGGGGGGGATATGTCTGAACGAGCGCTGCAACTGCAGCCTGCCTGGCGATGCGTTCGCGCATGGGTACAGGCGATAATCCATTGTGTCTCGAACCGAACGAGTCAGGCGATTGTGCTGGCTTTCGCTACGGCTGTTGGATTTCCGGTGGCGGTCGAGGCGGCACCGTTCGGACAGACGGCGTTGGATCAGGAGTCTCGCAACGAGGCCATCAACTCCATTCCGTTCGACCAACTGACCGAAGCCACACGAGGCAAGCTGTGGGGCGTCGTTTCCCAGCCGAGCATCTATCGCCAGCTGCCAGTTACGGTCATCGAATCCGATCCCGATATGCATGTGTTTTTGGTGCGTTATCCCGAAGTCATCGTCAACATGTGGCAGTTGATGGGCGTCACCAAAGTTCAAATCCAACGAACGGGCGAGTATACGTTCAAGGCTTCGGATGGTGCCGGCACGGTGTGCGACGTGCAGCTGGTGTATGGTGACCAAAACACGCACGTGTACTATGCCGAAGGGAGCTACGAAGGTCCCCTGTTACGTAAGTTAATTGGCGGCAGCTGCGTCATGGTTCTCAAATCCGACTATAGCCGCACCGAAGATCAAAGTGTTTACGTGACGGATCGACTCGATATGTTCGTGCAACTCGACAACGTTGGCGCGGAGATACTTGCCAAGACTCTGCATCCGTTGGTCGGCAAGTCGGCGGATCACAACTTCACCGAGTCGACGCGGTTCCTCAGTCAGGTATCACAAGCCGCCGCGACTCGTGGGGCCGGCCTTCAACATCTGGCCGGCCGCCTGAACAATATCGGGGAGCCAGTTCGCGACCGATTCGCGCAGATCGCAACCGAAGTTAACCACCGCGCTTCACTCCGCGAAGCGGGGCGGCAGGTCGATACGGGGCAGGTTCAAATGACCTCCGTCTCGACGAATCCCTTGGTCACCGCAGGGACGGAGATGGAAGGGGCGAGCCAGTTGTTTGAGGCAACTCCGCCCCGAAAGCCGCTACGCTTACGTCGGTAGCGGAGTGGATGAGGCTGGGTAGTCGTGCCGGAATTGTGAGACTTCGGTTTCTATCGTGTCCGCATTTCATCACCCGCTCGGCTAAAAGCCCAACCCCGGGCCGTTGAGTTCGCTCGTGGCGACGGTGCCGTCGGTGATCTTGAACATGCCAGGGAAACGCTCCTCCCAGCCGCGGTTGCCGATCGGGCAGTATTGACGACCGTTTCCTTCGATTGCGGCGACCGTAGGAATCCTCGCCGCGATGCTTGCCGAGTGCAGCAACGAAGCGCCCACGCAGGTCAGATCCTGCACACACAAAAACAGCCCGTACTTCTGTGCGGCGGCTCCCATCAACAACGCCTCGCTATGCCCTTTGCATGCTTTGAGCGCGACGCCTGAGTAACCTTGTTCTCGAGCCAACAACAAACTTTCCAAATCGACGAGCGACTCGTCGATCACCACCGGTTTGATCTTGGCCGCTGCGTGCATCCGGTTCTCCGGATTCGCACGGAGATCACGATGCGTCGGTTGCTCGATGTAGTGAACGCGGCGCAAGGCCGTGGGCGACCGCTCTTCGACCTTGGCAAGAAAGTCTAAAACATATTGGACGTTGGCGCACTTCTCGTTGAAGTCGAGCGAATAGTGCCACGCATCGCAACCTCTTGCCGATTGGGCTTCCTGAGCGACGCGTTCCACCGCAGCAACACGCTCGACATCCCAAACAAGATCGTCTCCGTTCAATTTGATCTTGAGATGCGTCAGGCCATCCGCCTCAATCCACTCGCCTAGTGTCTCGGGGAGCCCGTCGTTGATTCGCGATGTGATGTCACTTGCAGTCAGCGGGTCGAGTGCGCCGACAAGGTGATATAAGGGCAGGCGAGCCTTGCACTCGCGGCTCGTGTATTGATCTAGATACTCACCGCTGAACTCCGGCGTGAGATAGCCGGCGAGGTCCGAGTTAACAAACTCCTTCCCCAGCAAGTTGTACGAGTTTTCGCCAAGTGCTTTTCCATAGGCATCGTAGATGGCGGCTTCGAGTGGGCTCGCCGCCACGAGTTGAGCCAGCCGCGGCATCTGGTCTTTAAGTTTGAGTTTCGCCGCCACCGCAGAAACGATCGAGCCATGATCGGCGGATAACGCGTGAGTTATTTCGAGCGGATGTCCATCGACGTCCGCAGCGTTTGCGGCGGCAACGGCTTGTTCGGAAAATTCGAGCATCGCGGCTAATGTTTCTTCGCCCGACAAGATCGCGCTCGGCCACGCCCAGACATTCCCCATCGGCATCGAACCGAAGCCCTGCCCGCGACGACCATCCACGGTCTCGACATCAACCGTAACGTTAAACAAAACGGCATTGTTAACAACGCGCCCCCCGAACTTGATCGGCGTGCGATAATCGATCCGCTCTTGCGACCAGGAAACTTGTTTAAGACGAATGTCAGTTGGCTTGCTCATCGATGCCTTTTCGTGGAAAGAGAGTATCGCTATCGAAGGTAAATCCGAAGGCGAAAAGAATTGACCGGAAAGTTGCCACGGGGCTTATGCGAGTCCGTGACGAACTGCCCAGACCGCCGCTTGCGTGCGGTCGGTGACGCCAAGTTTTCGGAGGATGTGTTGCACGTGTTCTTTGACCGTTTCGTAACTGATCGATAAGCTCTGTGCGATCTGTTTGTTTGTCAGCCCTTCGACCATCTTAACGATCACTTCGCTTTCTCGTCGTGTCAACTGAACTTCAGCTCCAGCATCCGTCAACCGGCCTGCGGATCCCGCGCGGCGAAGATCTTCGCGTGACCACAGCGATTCGCCGCGCGCGACGCTATGCACACTCTGCAAAAAAGTGGCGTGGCTTGCATCGTGAACTAGCAAGCCGTTCGCTCCTGCTGCCACCGCCCTTGCAATCACTTCCGCACTCGTCCTTGCCGCATAAAGTAAGACATGGCGAGTCTCGCGAGCTGATTTCAATTTCTCGATCAAAGCCAGCCCTTCATCTCCCGGTGGTTCAATTCCGAGAATCAACAGGTCTGCGGTGGGGTGCTCAGCGAGTAAGTGGGATGCGTCGCGAATAGATGCCTCGCCAAGGATTTCAAGATCTGTACCACGAGCGAACTCGCGCACTCCCGCGCGAATCAGCTCACGGTCATCGGCGACAAGTAATCGAGTCGACATAACCAGTTGGGTGGTGGACCGAGAAACATTAGACGTGTTAACTCCAGCAATATCGCAGAATCGAATGAGCGTGAATACGGTCCCGATAGGGGGTGCCGCATTCGGGGTGAGCGCAGCGAAGTTCGAGTTTTGCACTTTTTGGAGTGCGTCGATTCATCGCCGCTTTGGTATTTTCCGACTTGGAACCAATTATTCGCTCTCCAATGTAAGTTCAGAACTCCTGATCCACGAGCCGAGAACTCTGGGAGTTCGTAGATTCTCGACGCGGCAGCGAGAAAATGAGGTGATACCAAAATCCAATTCGTGGTCGTCTTGAATTCGTGGGGTCAGCCGGTTGGACCCCACGAATTCAA
>CAUJKL010000385.1 GCA_963204995.1 Planctomycetota bacterium
ATATCGACTTCGACTCGTTGTTCCTTGGCTTCATGTTCGTACAGTCCTACATGAGATATCTCTGGGGACGTGTACGTACACCAAGGAATCTTGAGCGAACTCGACTTCTTGGGGCCTTTGAACAGTGCGTTTTGGATAACGATACGAGCCATGAAATCGGCAGCGTGCGTGAACTGATAAGGCGAACAGATGTCGCCGGCGGCGTAGATGCGTGGGTTGGTCGTTTGCAGGCGGTCGTTGACCTTGATGCCTTTTTTGTCGAAGTCGACGCCGACGCCTTCGAGATTGAGGTTCTCGACATTCGGCGCGCGTCCCACGGCGACCAGCAGTTGGTCGATCGGTTCGTCGTAGCTCTTGTCGTGGGACTCGACGGTCAG
This sequence comes from Planctomycetota bacterium, assembly GCA_963204995.1. GTDB lineage: Bacteria > Planctomycetota > Planctomycetia > Pirellulales > Pirellulaceae. Next base: position 378 of record CAUJKL010000385.1, read on the forward strand.
GCGGATTTTGCTCTCGCTCTTGATCTCCGGCTTGCGTCCACAACAGAACAGTTTCACGCCGTCGCGCACCAAAACCTGCTGCACAATCTTGGCGGCCTCACGATCTTCGCGCGGCAAGATGCCGTGCTCGGACTCGACAAGAAAGACCTCGGAGCCGAGTTGTGCAAACGACTGTGCCAACTCGCAGCCGATCGGGTCGGCTCCGATAACGCCCAATCGTCGCGGCAATTCGGTCAGCGAGAACACGCTTTCGTTGGTCAGTACTTCACGCCGTCCAGTCCGGCGATCGGCGGCGCTGCGGCTCGAGCTCCGGTCGCGACGACCGCGCGTTTGAAATTGAGCTTTGTTCCATCGATGTCGATCGTGTTGGAATCAATAAAGCGGCCTTATCCGAAGTAGACATCAATACCAAGATCGCGGAACCGCGCGGCCGAGTCGTTCGAGCTGATACGGGCTCGCAGCTTGCGCATCCTTTCCATGGGGTGCGCATCCTTTCCATGGCGGAAGCGAAATTAACGTGTACGCCTTCCGGAACTTCAACACCGAACTCCCTCGCGTTCTTGACGGTCGCTGCAATACGCGCCGCACTGATGACTCCCTTCGACGGCACGCAGCCGACATTCAGGCAATCGCCACCCATCAAGCTGCGTTCGATCAAGGCGACTTTGGCACCCAACCCAGCGGCTCCGGCAGCGGTCACCAATCCAGCAGTTCCGGCCCAATCACGACCAGGTTGTAGCAACCGGATGGTGTCGGGTTGCTCCAGTCCGGCGGATGGACATGGGCTTCAAGTGCTCGATTGTGTTCGTCCTTCGGTTGTAATTGAATTAGCGTGGTCATGGATGTCCTTGTTTTGGTGCTCGGGCTATTCCAAAGCGCAATGTTAAAAACCTTCCACCAACTCCTTGTGGTCGCCTGTGGCGGTGCTTGTCCGTGGGCTTGGTCATTTTTTCGCTTTCAGCGTGTGAGATTTGTCTGAATTCTACCATCGGACAATCTGGCCGAATGTCGACCTCGAAGGTGCCGTACGCAAGAACGACGGTCCAATGTCAGATTCCTTACAAAAACTTTTGAACTGGCCGCCAGCCTGGAAGCTGAAAGCGTTGCGTGACGCTGCCGGGAAATTGCGGTAGAATGTCGTTGATGCCGGTGATGTCGCGGCGGCGATGTAGGCCGTGGCACGCAAACTGCTGAAGTCGCCGACAGGCTGATGGATCAAAAGACGCGCCAATTCGCCCGACAGCGAGCGGAAGATCGTTGCGGGATTAAACAGGATCAAACGAGGAGTCCTCATGACGATAACGCTCGAAATTGACGACCCTCTCGCATCAATCCTGCAAACGACTGCGGCGTCACGACAACTAACTGCAAGCGAGTTGGCACATCAATTGTTGGCCAATGCGTTGGGTGAGGACGGCGATGAGTGGTCGGTGCTCAATCGGCGTCGCATTGAATTGGTTCGTAAGGGCAACCGAGAAGGGCTCTCGCCTGAGGAAAGCGGCGAACTCCAGCAGCTTCAGGACGCTGCTGACCAGCGACTCGAACAGGGAGACCTGCAGTTGCTGGATCAATTGAATCGGTTCCGCACCGAGGTCGAAAAACTGCCACTGAGGGAATCGACTTCTTCATGACGGATGTCTTTCAGTACCCGTTACAGCCATTGGTTCGTAAGCACGGTCCGCAGGGATACCGCACGTACGAATCGTACAAACCTTGGTTGCGGGATGAATTCTCCTTTCGTTGCAACTACTGTCTTTGCCGAGAGCGCTGGTTTCCCGATGGCGAAGCGTCATTCAGCGCGGATCACGTTCGCCCGCAATCACTTGATCCGGACTTGGTTAACGTCTACGAGAACCTGCTCTACGCCTGCTGCCAATGCAACTCGGTTCGCGGCACCGATGAGGTTCCCGATCCAAGTGTGCATGCTTATGGCGAACTTCTCAAAATCCAACAGGACGGCACGCTAACGGCTGAATCGGAACAAGGCCGGAATGTGATTGCGATCTGCCGTCTGAATCGTCCGAAACTGGTCACGTTTCGCCTTGGCATGATCGAAGCCTTGTCGGTGTTAGCGGGCCGCGAGGACCCTGATGGTCGGATCGCAGGCCACTATCTCGGATTTCCAGATTCCTTGCCAAACTTGTCGAGACTGAAACCGCCCGGCGGGAACACTAAACCAGACGGCGTCGCGACCAGTTTCTTTGCGCGCCGGCAGCACGGGCAGCTTCCACCAACCTATTAGCTTGCACCTACAAGCCACAATTGCTGAACAAGCCGCCAACAGAATCCAACCTCGCAACCTCGCTTCATCGTGTCAATCGCGGGACTCCTGTTGGTGACCAGCGCTGGATCGAAAGCAATTCAAAGCAGCTTGGCCCAGACTCGACGCGACGACCACGTGGCCGGCCAAAGAAGGAAAACGAAGAATCAGGACGCCTCATGCTTTCTAGCATCGCTAAATTTGGCGGCTGTAACTGGCTGACAGCTTTTCTCCGCCTGAGCGATAACGACATCCGCGCGATTAACGGTTCCTGGAACCTTTCCGCGTCCCTTTCCGCGTCTGGAACCTTTCCGCGTCCTCGTGCTGGGGCGAGCGGCAGAAATCAATTTACCTTTCGTGGCCGAAGTCGCCAGACTTTGGACGAGAAAGCCCATCTCTGGCGAGATCGGCGACGGAAAGTTTTCATCCGCCGCTCGCCTCGAAGGCGTGAGCTCGCGGCTGGGGCGAATGCATCCGTGAATAAGGAACGCGGGCTACAATAGGTATGGTGCGTATTTCTTGCGTCCACGGAGTTTTCCCAGAAAGGATCCATCGATGAAATCCTATTTCTCTGTTCTGACTGTTTTTCTCTCGCTCGCCGCGTCGGCCTTCGCTCAAGAGAGCGTCCGCAAGCTAGAGGGACCGGGAGACTTTAACAAGTTCCTCACACCGGGAACGATCGACCGCTGGATCATCCAAGGCGAAGAAGGCGAAACGATCATCGCCCGCGTCACCACGAAGGAATTCGACCCTGTGATCGAGTTGGCGGAGGCGGGCGATCCGGAAGACAAGGTGCTGCTTTCCTTCGACGACGACGGCAGCGAGAGCTGGTTCTCGTACCGTTTGCCGAAAGCCGGCGAATACAAAATCCGCATCCACGGCTTTGAGTTCAAAGGCGGCGGCAACTATGCGCTGAATCTGCGGCGGTTCAGGGCCACACCAGTCGAGTTCGGCAAACCGCTGGTCGGCGCGTTCGACCGCCACGGCCGCAGCCATCATTATCTGCATGGCGAGCACGACCAGATGCTGACCGTGGGCGGGACCGGACTTCGCTCGTGGGAAATGCTGGACACCAAAGGCCGGCCGGTTGGTAATTGGCGCGGCAGCGTCCGCCTGGAGCAGGATGGCGAATACTCGCTCGCCCTCACGGGCCAGCCAGGTACCCGTTACGAACTGCGTCTACGGCCAGCCGAGCGAAAGCAAGCGGCCTTCAATGCGGAGATGGCTGGTCGGCTCAACGACGGTGAACTGGCCGTGTTCGACATCGCCGGAAAAGCCGGCGCGTTCCGGCTGGTCGAAATCCAACGACAAGGCGAGTTGGCCGCGCGGCTGATCCACGCTCCGCTGGAGGAGGACAAGAGACCGCGGATTGCCTCAGCCGACCAACGGCCCGCGATTCAGGCCCTGCGCACGGCGGACAAAGGACAAGTGCAACGGTTCGCCGTCCTGCTGGGTCGCGACGACCGGTATCAGTTGCAGGTTGTCGCGCAAGCCGGCGGTTCGTACAAGGCGAAAGTCAGCGACCCGACGATGCCGCTGGAAGTCGGTCAGACCTCGGCCCGCGCGTTGCCGGTGGGCGCGGCGGAGTACTACCGCTTTCAAGGCTCGCCCGGTCAGTTGGTCATTGCCGAACTTGCATCCGACCAATTCGACCCGTTCCTGCGGCTGTATGACGAGTACGGGAAACTCGTTGCGGAAAACGACGACGGCGCGGGCGGCCTGGGCAGCCGGATTTCTCATATCGTGATGAAGGAACAAGCATTTCACTTGCAAGTCTCCTCGCTGGGCAACGGCGGAGGAGGAAAGTACGAATTCAGCCTGGCAGAGAGAAAGGCCAAGCCGCTGGTGTTGGACAAGCGATCACCAGGAAAGCTGGAAGACGGCGGCACCGATCATTGGTCGTTCGAGGGCAAAGCGGGCGCGTCGGTTTTCTTCCACGCGCGGTCGGCGGATTTCGATCCTGACGTCAGCCTCCGCGGTCCCGACGGAGTGCTACTGGGGCAGGATGACAACGGAGGCGTCGGCACCGACAGCCTTCTAGCGGTCAAGCTGCCCAAAAGCGGCCGCTACACCGTATGGGTCACTACGCGGAGTGGATCGGGCGAATACTGGATTCGTCCCATTCCGGGTGATTGAATCCTGCTGAATTGGTGCATGAACGGTACGATGGTGCTAAAGTGCAATGACCATGATGTGA
>CAUJKL010000386.1 GCA_963204995.1 Planctomycetota bacterium
ACAGATCCATTCGATACGAGATCGGGCGACCGCTGACAAGACTCAACTGGACATTCTCCCAATCGTGTTCGGTCGTGTTCTCGACAATGGCCCACCCTTGCAGCAACGCGGGCTGGTCATCTTCGAGAACCAACCGGTAGGTTGTCTTCCACACGGGGAACTCCTGCACATAGCCGACCGCGACGCGGCGCTTTCCCTGGCCGCGAAAGCTTAACGAGACAGACTTTTGTTGCGACGTTTGTGAGGCCGCAAGCAGTTGCAAGGCTTCTTGCAATTCAGCGTTGAGCCGTTCGTCGGTCAGTTGCAGCTGCTCGATATCGTCCACGCGGATTCGTCGCAGTCCGGTCGCGGTATGTAGCAACACAAAGTCCGCTTCGATCGGTTCGCTTCCTTCGACGGCAACAAGCCGCGTATCGACGCCAATCACCTTGCCGCGTGTCGTGCTCGGCGCGGCAAGCTCCACTTCTTGCCCACGTGCTTGCCGCAGCAGACCGGCGAGCGATGCATCGGCGGTCAGATCGATCGCGAACGTTTGCAGAGCGCGAGCGAGCGGCTCACGGGCTTCGTAAGTGACCGCCGCCACTTGTCCACCATCGAAGTCGCGCGCGACCATGCTCTTCAACAGGTCGTTGATATCGTCCACATTGAAACGCAATGAAACTTCCTGATCACCTTCGACGTGACCAACGTGATCGAAGTAGGCGATCCCGGAAGTGAATGCGACGACACGTTGCAGGGGAAGCGGCTCGGGTTCCGCGGCATTCGCGGGGGCGACAAGCAAGACGGACGACACGGCGATCGCGCACAACGACCGCACCGAAGCAGAACTGAAAGACATGAGACTTCTCCGCGTTCGTAACGCCCCTGATGCCGACACCTGCTTTCATGGCTGGCAGCGTCTGGCCTTACGCTGCTGCAAGCTCGGCAATGGCACCTTCAGATGATGCCGTTCCATTCTAATCGCACGAGTTCACAATTCCAACGCCCAGAATACACGAGTTGAAATTGTCGTCTTCCCTCAAACGATGCGACTTGGTCTCAGTGTTCGCTTATAATGTCTCCGGCAAGGACCGATCGAGCGAGGAGTCGAATTATGCGAGTTCTTTTTCGTTGCTATGCAATTGCTACGATTGTCGTGTTTTTGTTTGAGGCAAGCCCCGCCGCATTCGGGCAGGTCTCGTTCGGAATCGGCAGTCCCGCGGAACAACTTGCCGAGGAGCGGATTTCCCAACAATTGGCAAGTCGTGATGTATTCATCTACGAAAAGATTCCGCTCGATAAGTTTGCCCAGTTGCTTCGCGATCGCTACAGCATCAATGTTGAGATCGATCAGCGGGCACTGGAAGACTTTGGCATCGGCACGCAGACGCCGCTGTCGATTCATTTGCTCGACGCGACGCTCGAATCGGCGTTAAATGTTGCTCTCGACCCGGTCGAGCTGACGTGGATGATTCGGGATGAGTCCCTGGTGATTACGACACCGGAGGAAGCCGAGTCGCAATTAGAGACTCGGCTTTATCCCGTACGCGATTTGGTCGTCCTCAAAAGAGACGGGAAGGTTGAGACGGATTTCGACACCTTGATCCGGGCAATCACCTCCACTATCCGGGCCGACTCGTGGACTGAGGTTGGCGGACCCGGCTCGATCGAGCCTCAAGCCGCTTCAGTGTCATTGATAATCTGTCAGGCGCGGGAAGCGCATCTCCAGATTGAATGGCTGCTCACGGCCATCCGTGAGGTTCGCGATAGGCAAGGCATCTTGCCCGTGAGCAGTTCGTCGCGACCTCACACCGTCAGTAGATCAACACCGCGACCGATCCGCCGCTACAGTGCGTCTGCGAATGCAAACTGGCAAATGCCGCGTGTGTACGAGTGAGCAGCGGTTTGTCATTTGGACTGCTGTGACTTGTCACAGCTTTCGTCTGCGGCGGTGCCGCTTTGCTACCAATGTTCTTACACGCATGAAAAGTGGCAGAACCACAAGGGAGAAAGCGGCGACAAGTCGCCGCAGTCCAAATTCCAAATTCCAAATTAGCCGCCCATCGACTCGGCGATCCGCAGCAGCTGATTGTATTTCGCTAGTCGTTCACTGCGCACAATCGACCCGATCTTGATCTGCTCGACAGCGACACCAACTGCCAAGTCGGCAATCGTCGTATCTTCCGTTTCGCCGCTACGAGCTGACACGACAAGCGAGTAACCAGCGCCTCGGGCCACGGCGATCGCGCGAAGTGCTTCGAAGGCGACCGGGGACACTGCACTTTCTTGACCACAACTGCTCGCCTCCAACAACATCCTCTGCCCGCAAGTTTTTTCCGTTGACTTCAGCATCAAGCCCGCTCAAGGGAAAGTGACTTCTCCGAGAAATCGACTTGCAGTCGGTAGCGGCGCAGCAGGTGCGTCCCGATCAAGATCTCTTCGCTACTCACAAAGGTAGCCTGTACCGTTTGCATTTGCCCGTCAAACGGGAAATCGACAAGGTACACATCTTCTTCGATTCGTTGTCCGGCGGCTAATAAAGAAGAGACGCGACCGACACACTCACCGTCCAAATGCGTTTGCAGACTCTCCGGAAGCTCGACGTCGCCATTGAAACCAGTATCTATGATGGCTCGCCACTGCTGATCGGCCACTTCAAGGACGATGACAGGGATTCCATTGTCGGTGACGTGTCCCGCAATCGCCGATGTCCTCCCTTGCGATAATAGGTATCCGATCCGACACGTTCAAACAGCAAGGGAGAATCAATTCCGTCTGCGTTGCGCTGTGCAACAACGGTTTCGATCGAATCGCCCAACCAAACTCGTCCGCTGACCGGGTCAATCCCGGCGGTTTGCCCAAAGTGCTCGGTCAAATCGTGTTGCCTCCTGTAATCGGCCCAGATGAGTTGAGCCTTTGCTGAATCTGATTCAGTCCAGTCGGAAACGTTCATGCTTTGCCTCCTCAGGAAAGCGATGGCTTTCATGTCCGGTCAGTGCGTTCAGAATTCGCGTCGGCGATTAGCCTCATTGTCAACATATTTACAAAACTTCGCATGCGTTACGTCAATTCGTGGCGATTTTCACGGCGCTTTGAACCAACTGGTTCATCGTAATTCCAAGTAACACCAGCGAAAAGCCCTTTTGTCACACGACAGAAGTTGGACGTGTGTGTACGCTCGACACACGTGTTCAGCTGATTAGTGCCGAGCTCACCCTCCGCACTACCACGGCTTCCGCCGTCACGCAAACGCTTCCGCGATACGCAGCAGCTGATTGTATTTTGCCAGACGTTCGCTGCGCACAATGGACCCGATCTTGATCTGCTCGGCAGCGACACCAACTGCCAAGTCGGCGATCGTCGTATCTTCCGTTTCGCCGCTACGAGCGGACACGACAAGCGAGTAACCAGCGCCTCGCGCCACGGAGATCGCGCGAAGTGCTTCGGTCAGGGTGCCGATCTGATTGACTTTGATCAGCACGCTGTTGCCCACACCAAGCTCGATTCCTTTAGCAATGCGATGCTCGTTTGTCGTAAAGAGATCATCGCCCACGAGCTGGACTCGATCGCCGAGCCTGCGAGTCAGCTCTTGCCAGCCGTCCCAATCTTCTTCCGCCAAGCCGTCTTCAATGCTGGTGATCGGGAACTCGTTGACCCATGTGTCGAGGCGATCGATCATTTCGGCACTGCTAAAGGTCGTGTCTTTCTCGGTGACCAGCCGGTAACTGCCATCGCTTTGCACAAAGTGCGTGGCTGCTACGTCGAGTGCAATCGTGACGTCTTCGCCGGGCCGAAGCTTCGCGGCCTCGATCGCTCGCACGACGAGCTCGACCGCTTGGCGATTGCTTTCCAGTCGAGGCCCATATCCGCCTTCGTCACCCACCAACCGGCCTTCGTACCCAGCATGGGTCAGCAATTCACCGAGACGCCGATACACTCGCACGATCCACTCCAAACCAATTCGGTAGTCCGGCGCGCCAACTGGCGCGATCAAGACATCTTGAAAGTCGAGATTTCCACCCGCGTGGAGCCCGCCGGAAATCATGTTGGTCATCGGCAACGGCATGGCAGGCGCGAGAGCCGGAAGGAGGTTGTTGATGTGGCAGTAGAGTGGGATTCGTTGCGACGCCGCAGCGGCGTGTGCCGTTGCGAGTGAGATGCCGAGCAGGGCGTTTCCACCCAGATTCGACTTTTGCGGTGATGGATCGAGTTCCAGGAGTCGCGAGTCGATCGCAGGTTGATCGCCCGCATCGTGTCCGAGCAACGCAGGACCGAGTGTGTTGTTGACGTTATCGACAGCCTGCTGAACCCCCTGCCCTTCATACCACGGCAGGTGCGCGTCGCGGAGTTCCAACGCCTCCGCCTGGCCGGTACTCGCGCCCGAGGGAACGATCGCGCGACCGAATGCTCCGTCGGAGCAGGTCACTTCAACTTCGACAGTTGGTTTGCCACGGCTATCCAGAACTTCGCGGGCGTGGATCTTCGAGATGCTACTCACCGTTGGCGATTCTCCGATAAGGTCGAATGGATTTGATGAATGACGTCGTCGAGCGACGACGCTGACTTAAGTAGTAACTCGCGAGTAACTTCTCGAACCAGCATGCGTTGTGGTTCGGTGAGGTAATCGACCTGACTCTTGCCATCGATACGAGCCAACATGCAGGCGGCCAGATTTGCAGCCGCTCGCTCCTCGACTTCGTGCAAGTCACGCGCTGACGTCAGGCGACACAACTCGTCGGCATAGGCTTCGCGAAAGGCCACAATCAGCGACAGATACTTGGGAAAATCGTCACCCGCTCGAAAGGTCTTCAAGACAAGATGAGTCAGAAAAAAGCCGATGTCGAATGCCGGGTCGCCCCAGTGCCCGACTTCGAAATCAACCAGGACGAGGCCGTGCTCGTACACGAGGAGATTCTTCGGACTGAAATCGCCATGCACCAAGCAGCAGATGGAACGGTCGAGCGAGTCGATCAGGCGATCGACTGCCGGCATCAAATCGGCATGAACGCGAGCGATCTCTCGATAATAAGGATCGACTCGCAAGTCGTCGAAGAATTGGCGATCGTGCAAGAGATTCGGCAGCCCCTTCCCACCCCATGTGCCTCCATGCAGCCGTCCCATGAGCCAGCCACACGAACGCGCCACTCGGTCATCGACCTCGCCATCCAACAGGATCTGCTTCCACGTGACGTGATTCGGGACCGCCGACATCCCGTACAGAAACTCGTCCGTGTCGGAGAAGAGTAACTCGGGAGTCGAAATCGGAATTGGCGGGCTGGTCGACGAATCGGTCAACAACTTCGTACAGATTCGCATCGTTTCCACTTCGCGCCAAATCCGCTCCACGCTGCAAAACCAGGGAGCGGCAACACGCAGCTGCGCGCGAGCTTGCTTGACGACAAAGTCGGGTTCGACCGGTCGCGTGACAAAGAGGACGACGTTCGACACTCCACCCGGCAACTCGCGGATTACCACGCTTTCATCGGGTGCAAGTAGACGCTTTCGGCGAAGGTAGGCTTCTGCGTTCGTGGCGTCGAGCAACTGCATGGAGTTCGCCGAGGGCTTACCGTCCGCGGACAACCGAGTTGGCCCAGATCTCCGCGACCTTTTCGGGCCCCGCGCCGTAACTGTTGACAAACAGCTTGGTGAAATCTTCGCCAGCTCGCAGACCGTCCAGGAGCGCATTAAACCGCTTGGAGTCTTTCATCAGGCCGGTGATAAATGCATAACTCGCGATGTCAGCGTCTTCGGGCGGGATCTTGCCTGTCATGAAATCGCTGGGCTTGGTCATCTTTGCGGCGGCCGGTATCAATCCGTTCTTCCAGGCGGCGACGCGTGGGTCTTTCGCTGCCAGACGTCCGGCGGCGACGCGGGCACAACCTTCGGAGAACCACCGCGGCGCGTTGTTCAAGCTGGCGATGTAGGTGCCCGCGAGTTGTTGAGCAACCAAGCCATCCAACGTATAAGTCGCGTCGCTCGGCGGTATGAACGCACCATAGGCATCGATAATGGTGAAATTCCAGTGCCCTCGCCATTCCTTGGGCAACTCGCGTTTCTCGACCATTTGGCCAAATTCGCTGTAGTCGTAACGTTGCTTAAACACGAACAACGACATGCGACCCTTGATCAGCGGCTGGTCGGAGGGAGCACCGAAAATAGGCGCGACTTTCGGCGCGAGCTCTTCGGCTTTCCTTCCATACTCTTCCAGCGTCGCCGGGCCGACGTTCCCCACCACGAAAAAATTCTTGGTCTCGAATTGGTCGGGTTTGGAACCGGCTGCGCCGAGATTCCAGTTCTGCAACGCGAGTGCCATTCGATCGGCAGTGAGTTCTTCGTGAGTGGAGTTCTTGGCCTTCGCCAAGGCGGCCACTTGCACGACGCCCATGCGTGGATCGGGCCCGTCGAAGGTCGCTCCCTCGGCAATCCACTTCTCGAACTTCGCGATCACCGCATCCGAGAGAGGTTCGCGGCCCATCGGCATACGCGTCTCGCCACCTTCGCCTTTGAGGCGTTGCACAATCAGGCTGGTTGCTGGCTGGCGAGCAACGAACGGAGCACCGCTATCGCCACCGCGAAGCATGCGTTCAAACGAAGTCATGTCGAAATTGCCGCGAGCGTTTTGGGCGTTGACGTGGCAGCCGAAACAGCTGGTCGAAAGAACCGGTGCGATATCGCGAGCAAAACTGACGCTCTCGTTTCCTGTAGCCACCGCGACCGTTGGCGTTGGGGTAGGCGTGTTACCGCCTGCCGCGAACATGTTCAGATTATCTTGAGGATTCTCACCATCGTACTTGGCACCGGCCGCAATCCAATTTTTCAACGACGCAAATTCCGCTGGCGAAAGGCTTCCGCCGCGTGGCATGTCGCCGCTTTCGATGACTTCGACAATGCGGCTGCCGGTAGGATCACTTGGGAAGATGACGACCCCGGTCTCCGAGCCTTTCATCAAGGCTGCATAGTTCACCATGTTGAATTTGCCGCGAGTTCCATCGACGTGACATTTGCCACATTTCGCCACCAACATCGGGGCGACATCTTTAATGAAACTCGGTCCACCACCGGCGGCCGAGGGAGTGGGCATTGGAATGGCGGGCTTGAGTTCTGGCAGCGGTGGAAGTTCGATGCCTTCCAGTTCCAGCAGCGCGTGCAGCCGAATGAACTTCTTATGGACGTCCTCCAACGCTCGATGGACATCGACGTCGTCGCTCGCGGCGAGCTTTTCGAAACGCTCTTGGAGTTCAGCGACCCCTTCTGCGGATTTCGCGAATTGATCGCGCCCGAATAAAGTGGTGGCTTTATTCAATGCCGTCGAAACGGCCGTCAACTCTTGCTTCTGCTCGGGGCTCATAACCGCGAGCACCGGAGTCACCGAGATGCCGATGACGGCGAAGACGCTGAAGAACCTTGTGATCGCCGACAAGTTCCGAGAAATCATGTCCGTCCTTTCATCGATTGCGCTGGCCCGACTGATGGGTCGAACGTCGATTATAAAGCAACACGCAGTCTGACAACAGGTTTGTCGAGGAATGTGAGCCAGCGAGTGCTTTCTCAGAACGGATTGAGACTTCCGAAGTACTCACGCGACGACTGGCTACTTGCTCCGATGGCGTCGTCGCACAGAACCAGACGTGCGACTGGCCTTACTTCGATTTCGATAGCCATACTCGATCGCAAACCACTCCGCAAAGCGTTCGCGGTCCTGAGATCTGGTGTTTCGTGTATCGAGCAGATGCCCCAACTCGTGAATCAGCACGTTGTTAAGATAGAAGTCACGGATCGTGGCGGGCGTCCAACGCAGCATCCATAGCGATCCCCCTCCATGTTCCCACTTGCCACCGAAGGCCCGAGTTTCGTTGTATTCTGCCGGCCGAGGCGGTCGCCCGAAGTATTCAACCAATTCCGCTTCAACCGGATAGAGGTAGAGCGCCGTCCCCCACTGCATCCCGTAGCAAGGGCAGGAACGTTTCTTGCGAGTCATGCGACTGAGCTGAACGACCTGGAGCGGAGCGATGAATTTGTCCGGTAAGGCACTCAGACGCTGGCGAATGTCGTCTTCGGTGACCACATGCTCGTAGCCGCGACCGGGATTTTGCACGACGACTTCGTACGAACTTGTGGCAGCATCGTGCGGTTCGTACCAATCCTCGGGCGGAATGAAAGGCCCACGGTCTTCACCGACTCGACCTCGTGATCGCTTAGCCACCATGATCGATTTCTGGATGGCCTTCGGCAACGCAGTGGAAGTGCGCCGCGAGTTGCGGTTCTTCAAATTCGCAGTCGGACGTCGATTCATGGCACGCGACCTCACGGATTTGTAAAGCCAATTCTACAAACTCGGCTCCTTGGGTGACGCCAAGAGAATCCGTTCGGAGAAACGCCACCAAGTCGATCCGTCAGTCGAAAGAACCCGGGAATTGACCGATCTCAAAGCCCACAACAAGCCTAGGAGTAAAACTAGTGGAAAGACTAGTGAACATCGTAAGTACTTTGCTTAATACACTTTGCGACGTCTCGAGCGCGACTTACGTCAATCTAAAGAGTAGGCAAATGGGCAATTTGGCGATTCTGCCTAAAGTCGGGCACGCCAATTGAGATTCATCGCAAGAGTCGACGCTTGCAGAATTAGGAGAGCGAGAAAGCTAGATGTAGTACATGCTTTCCATCTGCTCGGCCGCACGTTCCACGAGATCTGCGAACGTGATGGCAGCGAGCATCTCGCGTTCGACGGCGGCGACGTTCTGCCACGAAGCCATCAGCGTCCGAGAGGCTGCGGATTCTTGCGCGACACTAGTTACCGGGTCGTTCGCCTGTCCGTCGCTGACCGCCATGACTTCCGCTAGTGTGATCTCGCTCGGTGGCTTTACCAGTTGGTAGCCACCAGCGGCTCCGCGAGT
>CAUJKL010000387.1 GCA_963204995.1 Planctomycetota bacterium
CTGGCGAAAATTCGCGACGACCTCGGGATGCAGCTTCGACCAGCGAACATTCGGCTCGGTCATAAAGCCGCCGGGACAGATGGCGTTCACCGTGATCTTGTGTTCGGCCCAATCGACGGCCGTCGCGCGAGTGAACTGAACGATCGCGGCTTTGGCGGTTTCGTAGTGCCGGCCCCGAATCAACTTGCCTGCCACGAACGCGTTGATCGAAGAGATGTTGATGATCCGACCACCTTGCCCTCGTGCAATCATCGCTCGGCCAACAATCTTCGTACAAAGAAAGACGGACGTCAGGTTCAAATCCATCAGCTCGCGCCATTTTTCCAGCGGCATATCCTCCGTCGGAATATTCTCGCGACGCCCGCCGACGTTGTTAATCAGAATGTCGATCGGTCCGTGTTCCGCGACGGCTCGTTCGCACACCGCTTCGCAAGCTGCCATATCGTTCATGTCGGCTGGCAGCGGAATCGCCTCGCGGCCCAGTTGTCGAATGTTGTCTGCCGTCTTTTGCAGACTCGCGACGTCCCGCCCAACCAGAATCACATCCGCGCCGGCATCGGCGATCGCCAACGCCATCTCACGACCCAGGCCACGGCTGCCGCCCGTGATGAAGAGTCGTTTGCCATCCAGTCGAAAGCGATCGAGGACACTCATTTGTTACCGCCGTTGCAGTGAATCCCATTGTATTAACAGTCGGCTCTCGCTAGAACCGAGTTGGGTTTAACGGACGGCGCACGGACTGTCAATCAAAGGTAGCCACGAGGAAGCGGTGTCGCATGAAAATCGGAGTCTTTTGCAGCGGCGGCGATGCCCCCGGCATGAACGCATGTATCCGAGCGGTTGTGCGTCGAGCGATTCCTGAGGGCCACGAAGTCGTCGGCATCAACCGCGGCTTTCAAGGGTTGCTCGACGAGGACTTCTTCACCACAGATTCGTGCGAGCCGTTGATGACATTGCGAAGCGTTTCGGGATGGTCCCGATTTGGTGGTTCGTTCTTACGCAGCAGCCGCAGCGCCGAATTCCGTACCGACGCTGGCAAGCAGAAGGCCGTGGCAGTCTTAGCCAAACATGGCATCGACGCCTTAGTGCCGATCGGTGGTGACGGGTCGTTTCGCGGAGCAGTTGAACTCGCGAAACATTGGAACGGCCGCATCGTAGGTTGCCCGGGAACCATCGACAACGACTTGATGGGCACCGACTTTACCATCGGCTTTTCGACCGCCGTGCAAACGGCAGTCGACGCGGCCGACAAGATTCGCGATACGGCCGAGAGTCACGAGCGGATGTTCTTGCTCGAAGTAATGGGTCGCCACAGCGGCTTCATCGCAGTCCATACGGCGCTGGCCGCGAGTGCCGAGTGCGTCTGCATTCCCGAAACGAAGACTGACATCCCTGCCATCGTCCGAGATCTGCACGAGCTGAAGGCGCGCGGCAAGACCTCGGTCATGATGATCGTGGCCGAGGGCGACGAGGAAGGCGACGCCGCCAAGTTGAACGAACAATTGCAAGCGGCTGGCAATCCTTACGCGACGCGTTGCGTCATCCTCGGCCACCTTCAGCGCGGCGGATCGCCTTCGCCTGAAGATCGGATTCTCGCCAGTTCCGTGGGCGACTTTGCCGTGCAAGCGATTCTCGAAGGCCGTACCGGCGTAATGGCTGGCGTTATCGGCAGCCAGTTACAACTCACGCCCTTCGAAAAAACCTACGCCATGCACAAGCCGATTCCCGCAGAACTTTCTTCGCTCATCGAACGGCTGGCACGATGACCGGCGAACCTCATTCTTCCTGCTTCGGCAGCGTCACTTGTGCTCGGCTGCCGAGATAGGCGATCAGATCGCGCACCTCGGTGCTCGATAGCGTTTGCAGTTGTCCGTCGGGCATCATCGAGAGCGACGAGAGAGCACGATCCTCGATCTCGTCCAGGGGCACAACAATTTGTTCGTTGACCGTTTGGATCGTTAACGCCTGCTCATTCTCACTGACCACCAGTCCCGTGATGACTCGCCCGCCGGTTGTCACGACGATGTGCAGCTGATAGTCCTTCGAGACGGCTCCGCTGGGATCGACCAGATTTTGCAGCACATAGTCGAGGTTCGTGCGCTGTGAGCCCGTAATATCGGGCCCAACCTGCTTCCCTTCGCCGAACAATCGATGGCAGTTTGCACACGTTCGATTGAACAGCTGTCGTCCCGCCGACAGGTCGGCGTTGGCAAGCGTCTCGGCGGTAAGCTGCTCCTTGTAACGTGCGATGAGTTTCGCCTTGTCCGCCGGAGTCGCGCGAACTTCGCCCCATAAACTCTGGACTCGCGCCGTCAGTTCCTTGCTGCCAAGGCTGTGCAATTGACGCACGGTGTATGCGTTCAGGTCGGATGCTTCGATTTCCTTCGCTTCGATGGCATCCAACAGCCGAGCGGCCCAGGTTCGCTTCGATGCCAGGGTTTGCAGCGAATCCTGGCGAGCATCGGCATCAAACCACGAGTAGTTTCTCAAAATGGTCTCCACCGTCTCGGGATGGTCGTATTCGGCCAAACCTCGCAAGGCAGAACGTGTCGTCTTCGGGTCCGCGACAAGCAGAATGAGCAACTCATCGAATCCGGCGTCCTTCTTTGCCACCAGCAATTCGATTGCGCGAGCGCGATCTTCGACAGAAGCTTTCGCCGAGACAGCTCGATCGCGGAGGAGGCGGATGGCGTCGGGATCATCGAACACGAGGGCGAGTTGTATCGCGCGGTCTCGCACCGTGCTACTGCTGCTTTGCTGTAGCTTCGCTAAGGCAGTGGGCCAAGTTGACGGCATCTCAACGCTACGGCGTCCTTCCAGCCCTTCGGCGATGCCTGTGAGGAGGTCTTGTTGTAGTTGCGCGTCGTCGCTATCGCCCAGCAGTCGCACGAGTGAATCGAGGCCTGGCGATTCGGCGGCGAACGATAACGCGGTCGCTGACGTCAGCAGCAAGCTTATGATCAACAGTCGGTGCATTGCAGTTCCCTTTTTCATCCAGCATACCATCGATGGAAAGACCTGACGAAGGGTTGATGGTTGCGGGTTGAAACCTTGAATGTGTTCACACCGGACGCCCGATTCGCCAGACCTGACATCCAAATGCCGCCAACGCGAGTAGCGAGACAATCCCGCTCACCCACCAAGCTCCCGGTACAAGTTCGTAGATCTCGAAGCCGGGTGCTTCGATGATGCTGAGCGCGGCACCCGTCGGATTGATCGATAACGCAGCTTCGACAGTGCCGTGCGAGAAAGGTGCATCGCGTCCCATCCAAATCAGCAGCGGCCCCAGAAACAGCACGATCAACACGATATAACAGGTCGTGGTCGCGGTCGCCGTGCGGTTGAAGAGACTGCCCACCGCTGCGGCGACACAGACTGTATAAATCGTGGCCAGCACCAGGCAAATCATCACTAAGTAAACCTGCAGCCACATCGCGGGCTGGATGTAAATCATGACGACGTAGCCGGGAACGGTCGCGAACAGAATCAGCCCGACGGTCCAGATCACGCTCAAGAGCTTTCCCCGCACGATCTTCAGCGGCGACATCGGCGTCATGCGCAACAGTTCCCAGCCGCCGCTTTCGCGCTCGGCGCTGATCAATCCCGACGCGAGGCTCGGTGTGATGAGGACGATGAGTACGATCTGCAGCAACACCATGAAACCGCCGATCGTTTTTACGCCCCAGTCCACCACGCCCGTCGTGGCCGCGAATGTCAACAGCAGCGACAAGACGGCACAGCCAGCAACCAATCGCAACAGCCAATGTATGCGTCCAAATTTCCGCGTGCGGAATTCTTTGACCATGACCGGATTGGCGTAGAACGGAATGCCTGACTTGCGGCGTTGTGGGTCGACTAAATAGAAGAGTCTGCGGAAACCACGGGCCAGAGTTTCACGGTCCTCCGTCATCTTGCCCTTCGATCGCGCTCGGTCAAACAGCCGGTGATTCAATCGCGAGACTGTTAACGTGCCGAACGCAATCGAGCTGACCGCAGAAATCAGCAGATATTCGGCGAGCGTCGAATTATCGGTCATCAAGGCCAGGCTTCCCACGTCGCCGTGACCGACCAGATCCATGATGACGGTCAGCGGTGAAGCGGCTTGCAGCCACCACGCGATCAGCGGCAGGGTGCCTGCCTGCCCTTGCAGAAGATAGTAAGGCCCTGTCGCGAGAATACCGAACGCGAACACGGCGGCATACGTCATCCGCACCGCCGCGTCTGTCGATTGGACGTAGGTACTAACGAGCAAGGCGAGCGTTGTATATTGCACGATGCAGGTCAATAGCGCGAGGTACAGGAGGCCAAGCTGCGAGTGCAGGTCAATGCCGCCCATCGCGTAACAAGCCGCGGCTGCCGGAAGACTTGTGAGCAGTAGCAGCACTGCGAAGAGCAGACTGGCAATCAGCTTACCCGCAAAGATCGTCGAGCTACTCAGCGGCGAGTTCAGCAACAGCGCCAAAGTCCCGCTGTTTTTCTCTTGAATGAACGACACGGCGGGGAACGCTGGGATCACGAACAAGACACCGGCGAGAAGCGTGTACGCGAAGACGCGATACACCTGCTGCGACCTCATGCCCGACAAGTCGACTTGACCGTCGGTCGGCCAACGCAACAACACGATCAGCGAGAATGCGACGCTCATCACGATCAACATGGCGATCGCTTTACGATTGCGGAGAATCCCCACAAACTCGCGGTGAATCACAGGATTGGTCATGCCTGCTCCCGAGAATTGGCGGTTTTGGCAGGCCGTTCCGTCGACGACGTCTCCTTGCCTCGTGACGTGACGGAAAGAAATGCGTCTTCCAGGTCCGTCGTGATCTCGCGAAATTGGGAGACGGAAACTCTCTTGTCGAGCAGGCCAGAAAGAATGCCAGCCAGTTCACGATCGGACAAGTTGGTGTCGAAGCGGACCAGCCCTTCGGTTTCGGAGCCCGAAATGTTGGGTTCCGCATCCGCTCCCAGCAGAGTCACCAAGATTGCCTTGGCCGCTTCGAGCTGCGCACGCTCCACGAGTTGGACCTCGAAAGTGCGACGCTGTGTAATCTGACGCATGATCTCAGCCTGCGTACCAAACGCTCGCAGCTTCCCGTGGGTAATGATCGCGACCGTGTCGCAGATCCGCGATAACTCGGGCAAGATGTGACTGGTCACGATCAGCGTCTTGCCGATCTCGGCCAGATGTAACAGCAATTCCCGCATGTCAATCCGCGCTTGCGGATCGAGGCCGTTTGCAGGTTCGTCCAGAATCAAAACCTGCGGATCGTGCAAGAGCGTGCGAGCGATACCAATTCGCTGTTTCATTCCGTGGCTGAGACTCTCGACGTACAGATCCTTCATGTAAGTCGCGCCGGTCGTTTCCAATACCTCGGCGATTCGCTTGACGCGGCTGCGGCGACCAATTCCGTAGGCGGCACCGAAGAAGTCGAGGTACTCGGTCACGCGCATGTTGTCGTAAGAGCCGAACACGTCGGGCATGTAACCGACCAGCCGCTTGATCTTGCGTGCTTGAGTGACGC
Organism: Planctomycetota bacterium; assembly: GCA_963204995.1. GTDB lineage: Bacteria > Planctomycetota > Planctomycetia > Pirellulales > Pirellulaceae. Next base: position 5,523 of record CAUJKL010000387.1, read on the forward strand.
AATCGGCTCCGGCGATCATCGCCGAGCCCTCTGTCGGCCGCAACAACCCAACCAGAATGCGAATCGTCGTTGTTTTACCCGCACCGTTAGGGCCAATGAACCCCAAGATGTGCCCGGCATCGACGGAAATGGATAACGAATCCAAGGCGGTGAACTCGCCGTACCGTTTCGTCAACGCCTTTGTCTCGACGACGGGTGCATTCGCCACGTGTGGTTCCTTAGTCGAAAGTGATTACAGCGAGTCTTAGAGCGTTTCGCCGACTACTTGAATACGCAGGTAGTCGATTTGCCATGTCGAGGGCGCAAGCGAGTCTGGGAGCTGCTCGGGATCGCGTGGCTGATTCGGTATAGCCGCAGCCTGCTCCTCGGTCGGCGAAACCGTGACGCCAAACCCTAGCCCACCGTCCGGATCAAGTTCCAATAACTCGGGATCGTCAATCGTAAAACTCAACACACCACTGGGGCTCTCGCGCGTAGCGACAACCACCTGCTGGATACCTTTCGAGCCTATCAGTTCGATGGTTCGCGAGGGTGCATGTATCTTTAACGTGATCTCTGCGGTTCGTACTTTGCAAGGTACGACCTCGCGCGGCAGAACGAATTGGTAGAACGATTGCGTGGGGAGCGTCGCATCCTTCATCCAGCGGCCTGTTCGCGGATTGTACATCGCCGAGGCACCTTGCTTGGCGCGACCGTTCCTCATTCGAATGAAGGTCGAGGGAACTAAGAAAGGTTGCTTGGGAAGTGTGCGGCCGATGTTGAGTGGTATCGCATAGAGCGTTGCACCAGACTCTCGAAAGAGTTCGGGGGTCGTGAGTCCAAAGCTATGCGAATCACCCCACACGAACAGGGTCGGCCGCTGTGGATAGATGTTTCCCTCGCGTGGTGCAAGGAGCTGGCGATAGATGGTTTGTCGTCGCTGCTGTTCGTCCGAGAGCATCGCCCCACTGAGGAATTCTGTCTCTGACAGAAGATCTTTGGCGCCCACTTCGAAAGCTCCCGTCTTAGTGATCGTGGAGTTGGAGTGGGGCGCTGGAGGTGCGGCGATAATCGCATCGGTTGGCGTTCCCACTTGGCCCACGCCGATGATACGGCCTTCCAGGCCCTGGGGTCCGAATACGGCTTGCGCACCAAGCGGATGCTCGAGTACTCGACTTTCCCGGGCTTGAGCGAATCGGACGCTGCCCGAGGCGACATCAATTTGCTCCCAGCGAGCATTTCCATCGTCGTCCCAAATTGCCCGCTTGGCGACCCCGACCAGATCTTGCATGTCCGGTGCAACGACGCCTGCCAGATCGACTTGCAGCGGCAGTGCAACGGTCTCGGGGCTGTAAAAGGCCGCCAGCGTTTCCGTGTGAATCTCGTTGGTCTCGGAGCTGACGTTGGCCAACCGTAAGATCGACGATGTGGCGGGGATGCTCGACGTGTTGGCGCTGCCGATCATGACGAGAACGAGCGCCGAAAGTGTTGTCGCACCGGGTACGACCCACGCGATGCGTTGCAGTTGCTCGCGACGCGAGAACCAGACGCCGGCGATCACGATCACGGCACAATTCAAACCAAGAATCAACGCCGCGATGCTTCGCGACGGAATTCGATAGCCAAGTTGTTCGGACAGCAACGGTCTTAGCTCGTCGTTGAACGCCGCATGCCTCAAAGTCGACTGATTGAATTCGCCCGCCAAGTGACGCAAAGCATTCGTGGGACCCGATGTCGGATGTTGCGGCTCTGTGGGATCGGCAAACTCGTCGTGCTGATATCGCCACCCGCGGGCAGCCAGCGTCGTGATCAGAACTTGTCCCTCTCCGAACGGAATCGAAAACGCGGCAGGCCAGCCATCGATGGAGCTGAAGACCTCTGCGGAATCGATTGTCACGCGGACGAATTCGACCGGCTCTTCGGCCAGCCAGCTGTCGAACGAGTCGGTACCGACCGCGATTAAGGCGGGTGTCTCGATCGTGAATTCCGTCAACTCAACCCGATCGACGATTTCGCATGGAGTTGCATTGCCAAGCAATTTGTGAACGGTGTCCATTCCGACCAGATCGAGCATGATCCACGCTCGCCCGCCACGCGCGATCCAGCTACGAATCGCGGCCATTCCACCCGAATCCGCAGCCAGCCGTTCGTTGCAGAGCACCAATTGGTCGAGCGCGTCATAGGCTTCCGGGTAGGGAGGCAGAAAATGATCGCTGAAATTCGATGTCTTCCGCTCTCCGTCGTGCAACATGCGTACGGCGACGACCGTTTCGTAAGCCTCGTCGTCAAGTCGCGAAGTCACATCAGGCTGGCCTGGCAGCGCTCGCCCGAAGATCGTTCCCGTGTGAAATTCCGAAGAATCGAGCAACAAGAACGTATCGGACATCAATTGCTCGCCCTCCGCACGGCTGAGGATCGCATCACCTTCGGAATCGATCACTTGAAGAGGTGTGGCGGTCAAAGCGGCTTGCCCGTAGGGAATGTCAGCCGGCGGGCGAATGGGTAGCCAGGTCTTACGTGACGCGTGGGCCGGAAGCCACATATCTCGCGTGTACTGAATTCTGGAATCGCCTTCGAGAAAGACCGAAACGGAAGTTTCTGTATCGCTGTCGCTGCGATTCGAAGCATTAATGGATACTACGGACCACTGGTCTCGCTGGTAACGACCCAACCCACCGGGACCAATTGACGTTCGCACGAGACGCGTCTCCGCTTCACTTTGTCCAGGTGCGACTCCCGCATTCGCCAGCGCCACGAAAAAACAACCGCAGACAAAGGAAGCTCGGAGCGAACTGCGATCGAACTGTGGCATGATGTGTTTCTGAAAAGGAGATAGACTCTGCTGCCGAGGATGCAAGCGACGGCACCAAGGTAACGCAGTTGGAGCTAGAATTCAATTCGCTCACGCCAACTGTAGGCCGGACCGAGGTCGCAGACCCATGCCGTAGCTGCGCAAAGCGATTTGTACTCGAACGCTTTGCGCCACCGAGACCGCCGCGAATTGCGACCGAAGTTCCGGCGCGGCAACGGTTTGCTTGATGGATCCTACGTATGCCTTGAATAATCCGGGTTAGCTGGCCCCCCGTCGTACTAGCAGGAGGATGACGAAGCCACTGGCCGCCCCGAGGATGCCCAACCAGCGACAAACCGTGGCGCTGAGTTGGCCGCGAGTTTGAGCTGAATGGAGTGCCGACTGTTGCTCCTCAAAATCCTCACGCGCTTGGGTAAGTGCGGGTTTCGCACCGTCGGGGGCTTGACCACCATGTGCTCGCGCGTGTAGCGCATCGTGATAGTTGGCAGCGGCGATCGCATACGACTGGGCCATTTCATCATTCCACGCTCGTCGGCCACCAACGATGCTGGGCCAGACGAACGAAGCGACAAGCAGGAAGATACCGCCGCCAAGTAGAATCTGAGCAGACAGCAGAGATTTCATGGGATCGCTATTCCTATTTGACGTGTTCGGAAATGCTGACGGGTACGCTGTCGTTGATCGAGATGAGGTGGGCCATGGCCACCTGGTCCACGCTGTTGGGTAGAAATCCGATGTGTCCATCCGCCACCACCACGTTTACTCCGCCAGGGTGTCGACTACGCGGTGCGGCGGACAGCCACGCCGCGGTGGCACAGGGCATCTTCAGCAACTGTGCGCCGGCAGGATCTGGACAGGAGTACAATTGATCCAAATTCGGCCCTTGGTTGTTCGGAGAATGAGTGTTCCCGATGCTCGCCGGGTCAACTGTATATCCGCCGGTCGTCAGGGAATGCAGATCGAAAGCGAGCTGCGTCGTCCCTGTCCACGGCAGAGCCCACGCGCCACGTTGGTCTTGCTCATGGCCGAGAGTGAGTACTTCGGAAGCCAGCAAGGTGTTGCTGGTGCCATCGGTCAAAGCTGCGAAGTTTTGTCGAACTCGCACCAGCGCGCCTCGATACGTGTCTTGGAGATCGGTGTGAAAAGGCGAAACGAAGGCCGCGTAATTCGCTTTTGCAAAGCGTTTGCCGTTGGTGAGTGTCGGATGCGTGAATTCGCGGTTTTTCGCAGCGTCGCTCGGACAGATATAGGTAGCAATCGGCACGGCTTGAGGTTCATTCGGTTGGGCGAAGACAGACACTCTAAAGTCGAACTGATCGTGCAACGGCCCCTGTTCGACTTGGTTCAGAATGAGGACGAGCCAACTGAACTGCTGGCCGGTCGGAGCTGCGGCGCTGGGGAGTGTTGCCATGATCCCAGACGAGGGAAGCTGCCGAAATACGTCGTGGTAATTGTGGCACGCGAGACCGATTTGCTTGAGATTGTTTTGGCATTGCATTCTTCGCGCAGCCTCGCGCGCTGCTTGGACTGCTGGCAGCAACAGTGATACCAAGATGCCGATGATGGCGATGACGACCAGTAGCTCGACGAGAGTGAACGCTCCGCGCAGTCTGTGACGCATGAGATGTCTCCAGATCAGGACGAGAAATGACAAGAACCGGGATTAGAATTTGTCAAAGCTCAGAATGCAAGCACTTTTCCGATTCTGATACCGCGACCGATTCGATCTTTGCCTTGCCTTGCATTCTCGCTCGAAGCGTGTGATAACCAGACTTATGCAACAGGCGGATCGAAGCGTACAAAGCGGTTACCCACTCAGCGCGTTATTCGTGCTCGTGGCAGCCTGCGCCGTCGTGTCGGCGTTGCTGACACCGGTCGTTCATGCCGTGGGTGCTAAAGTATTGACGCTCGAGCAAGTGGCGGGGGCGAGTTTCTGCGGTGCGATTCTCGTCGCACTGGGCGGAGGCGTGATTGGCCTTTACCACTATCGCCCGTTGCGTGGAGTCGGATGGGGAGTCCTGACCGGCGGAATCATTGGCACGCTGATTGGCCCCGTCATGTTGGCTCCTCCCGAGGCGATCGGTTCGTTAGTCACGATGTCGATCGGCGGATCGATCGTGTTGCTGCTCACCGGAGCTGCCTTCGGGTTCAGCCTCAAGAACTGAACTTTCTCGAAGGTTGCACTGCGGACGATACGATGTTCGGCGACACACTTCCGCAAAGTTTCTACAATCGAGACGTCACACGAGTTGCTCAGGATCTGCTTGGAAAAATCGTCGTTCGACGGACGCGGGATGGTCGGTGTACCGGACGCATCGTCGAGACAGAGGCTTATCTAGCGGCGGAAGATTCCGCGTCTCATTCCTTTCGTGGTCCAACGAAGAAGAACGCTACGATGTTTGGACCGCCTGGTTTGGCGTACGTCTACCCGATCCACTCCCGCCACTGCATGAACGCCGTCACAGAAGAGCGCGGTCGCGCTTCCGCAGTCTTGATTCGTGCCGTCGAACCGATTGCAGGAATCGAGATCATGCGGCGGCGGCGCGATACCGACAGACTGCTCGATCTGTGTCGCGGTCCTGCCCGCTTGTGCGAAGCCTTTGCCGTCGACCGCTGCCTTGACGGATGGAATATGACACGCAGCACACGTCTGTGGATCGCGAACGACGACTTCAGTTCGACGCGAGACATTCGCATCACGACGTCGGTGCGAATCGGCGTTACCTCCGCGCAGGAGTCGCCGCTGCGCTACTTCATCGATGGCTCGCCGTTCGTGAGCGGGTTGAAGCGGCTGCACAGTACACGACCGTAGATTGCGAGCGCGAAGGAACGCCAGGTCAATAACGACCGCGTCTACGCCGGAGCAGTCGGGCCTAGCTTCACAGCGAAGCAGTTGGGTAATCTTTACCGCGAAGCGGTTGAACATCACAGCCCAGGGTCGCACGGCGCACCCTGGGTTTGCGAATCACAAAAGGCTGTGAACCCTGAAGGGGTTCAACAGCGCCGACCTCACTCCCACACGTAGCGCTCATCAATTTCAAGGCCATACTTTTTACACAACCTGCGAAACTCATCCTGAAAAGACTCTCTCCGATGATGCTCCTCCTGATTCGCAATGTAGTCCGTCAATTGTTCGACGTGTCCAGGGCTGATGGAAAACGCGCCGTAGCCCGACTGCCAATAGAAGTTGGGGATCGACAATTCGCTCTTGACCCACTCAGACGAATCTTTTTTCGTCTCACGAATGAGCGTCGAAATGTCAATCGTCTTCCCCAGCCGACACAACAGATGAACGTGATCCTCTACACCACCAACGATCAAAGCTGGCGATTTCTGATTGCTGCAAATCCCTGCCAGATATGCGTGCAGCCGTCTTCGTCGTTCCGAATCCTGTAGAAACGGCGTTCGGTGCTTCGTGGAATAAACGATGTGAACGTATAACTGAACGAGCGATTGTCCCATTGTCTTCATCTCTCCTTCTCGCCGGAATGTGCAACCCCTGCGGGGTTGGGAAACATTGGCGCACGATAGTTCCCAGGGTGCGCTGCGCGACCCTGGGCTGTGTTGTTCAACCGCTTCGCGGTAAGTCCCAGCACACGTTGTGGATTAATGGTGCGCACTCATGTCAAACCTCGGATGCACGAGTGACGATTGCCCCCTAACACTCGATCCGTGCGGAAACTAACGCCAAGAATCCAGAACTATCCATAGTTCAACCTGCCCGGCGTCTCGCGGGCGATTGGAACGTCGAATAACTGAAGTTTGTTTTCGCGCAAGGATTCGGAAACTCGCTCGCTTACTTCGTCGGGTTCGCTGATGCGATGAGCTTCAACGCCTAGCGACTTGGCCAGCGAAACGTAATCGATCTCGGGCGCACGGATGTCGAGACCTTCGAAGCGGCCGGCGAGGGCGTTGGGCAATTGGATGCCTTTCGCGCCGATCTTCAAGATCTGGTAGCAGGCGTTGTTACAAATGACGAAGGTCACGGGGATGTTGTAATGTGCTGCGGACCACAGCCCTTGGATGCCGTACATCGCCGCACCTTCGCCGAGCAAGCCAAGCACGGGCCGATCGGGCCATGCCAGCTTTGCTCCGAGTGTGCAGCCGAGCCCCCATCCCAATCCCCAACCTCGATGGCCGAAGTAACCGGTTGTGTTCTTGAGAACGCCTAGACGTTCAAAGGTCGTGTTCGTGGTGGTGACCGCTTCTTCGATCACGGCCACATCGTCTGGCAGAATTCGAGATAACGCTCCCATCAGGCCCAGCGGTGTGAGCGGGCGAAGATCTTGCTGGTCTTCGATCTGCTGCCGAAACGCTGCTCGCGCGGCTTCGTGGGCTGCAACGTGTTTTGCCGTTCGCGCGCGAACCGTGGCTGCTTGATCGGTCGTGATGGATTTACTCAGCTCTTGCCCCAACTCGTCCAACGAGACTTTCGTGTGGCCGATTATGCCGACTTCCACCGGATAGTTTTTGCCGATCTGCCACGGATCTTCATCGATGTGGACCAGTCGGATGTGTTCGGGGATCGCGCGGGATGGCTCGTGGTAGACGTATTGTCGGAGCAGGTCCATGCCGACAACAAGCAGCACATCGAATTCGTTCAACCGTTCACGGACTTCGGGAGACCACAGAGGCAGGCCTTGGCCATTCAAAGGATGGTCGGCGGGGAAGGCCAGTCGACCGTGTGTCGTTCCCGACTCGGTCATCACCGGTGCGCCAAGCAGTTCCGCGACAGCGACTAGCTCCCGCATCGCCTCCGTTTCGGTCACGCGGCTGCCGGCCAGGATGCCGGGATTACTCGCGTTCCGCAGAACTTCAGCCGCTCGTTGCAAAGACTCTTGCGGCGGGCGCACGCGCGGATCGGGCAACCGGATTGGGCTCAGGTCGAGTGACTCGCTGATCTCCATCTGCACGTCCATCGGCAGCGACAGGAAGACCGGTCCGGTCGGCGGTGTCAACGCGGTTTGCGCGGCGCGGCGCAAGGCAATGGGAAGATCTTCGACGCGTTTCACTTCGACCGACCATTTTGTCCACGGCCGCGCGACGGACACCATATCACCACCGAGAATCGGCTCTTCGAACTGCAATCGCCGATCTTGTTGGCCGGCGGTAACAAGCAGCGGCGTTCCTTCACGATAGGCGTTGTAGAGCATGCCCATCGCATTGCCCAAGCCGCAACTGATGTGCAGACTGACGACGCCCAACGTTCGCGATGCCATTGAAAACCCGTCGGCCATCGACATGACGGGCACTTCTTGCAGGCCCAGGATGTACTGAAAGCGATCATCGCCGACAATCGCATCGTTCAGCGGCAATTCGCTCGTGCCGGGATTGCCAAAGATATATCGGACTTTGAAATCCGCCAGGATTTCGAGAAACGCCTGAATTCCGGAAATGGGCATGCGTCGACTCCGGCCTGCCTTATTCGTCGGCCAACTCGTCCAGCCGCTCGATGGCTTCTTCGTAGGTTAATCGTTCCAGCGGCACGGCGAGTTCGAGTTCGTCGTAATCGTCGCGTTCATGCGGCGGCTGTGCCACGCGTTGCACTTCTTCATCCAACGCGGCGAGCCACGGCGGAAGCTCGAATCCGACACCGCTGGGCTCACGCGTCAGAAACTCAGTCTCGTACTGTAGCATACGAAACGTCGGGCGCGGACCTTCGCGCTGTGCCTCGGTCACGGCGGGCTGAACCAACGAACAGAGGCGATCGATCACGAGAGGTCGCATGAAACGTTCGTTGATCCGGTCGGCGATCGACGGCATTTGCATGGCGTACTTCTTCCGCAGCGTCTCCAACTTCGCGACGAATTTGTCTGCTTCCGTATCGATACGCTCGCGTAAGGCACGTCGCCACAACTGCGCGGCTTGTTTGCACCCGCGGCGAACGAGGATCTCGTGCGCGAGGACGACGGGTTTCAGATTCCAGCAAACGCGATCGTACTTAGTTTGCAATCGTAAGAAGTCGAGCAACGTGTAGAGCAGATCGCCGCGATCGGACTGGGTCGTTGTACTGTTGTAATCGCGATACTCGGAGTAGTTTTCGATAACGGCTTCCAGCACCAACGTCAAACGATAGATTGCGTCCTGGCGTGAGATTTTATTTCCGATGTCGTCAAGCAAGCGGCATTCAAGAGTGCCGTTGCCCTCCTCTTGAATCTGAGTGAGCCACGTATCCACGCCTTGATGCAGGATCGCACGAACGTTGCCAAGATTAAGAAAGTGTTGCGTAAACAGCTCGTCGCCGTAGGTTTCAATGAACTCCACCAGCTTTTGCCACGCCCGTTTGTCGCTCACCTTTTCAAGCACCGACAGCCGCAGCGTCTGGCTGTGCGCCAGCCAACTGTGAAGTGCTGTTTCGGTGAGTTGCTCGAGGCACGCTACGAGTGGCGAGTCCGTTAAGTTCGGTGTCTGAGCTTCCGACTCTTCCTCTTCCTCCCAGTGCTCGGCCGACACGACCAGCGATTGAACGAGTGACTTGTATCCGATTTTGAACAATTCGTCGAATTCCGTGACGGCTCCGGCACCGACCGGATGCGTTCGTTCCATGTCACGTGCCGTCTCGATCAATCGGTAGGTCTCGGCATACAATCCCAGTCGCGGCAGGCAAAGCAGCAGATCTTGGATGCTCCGTTGACGAATTCTATCGGCCACGATCTCGCGAGCATCACCGCCTTTGGCCAGCGGCACGTACAGCAACGGCAAGTCCGCCAACTCGCCGATTAACTCCAGGGCCAATCGCTTGGCACTACAGTGGTCTCGGCGGAGAATTGCCGCGACCGCCTGAATCGTCAAACTTTCTTCACGCGGCGCATCGAGAGTGGATTCGGAGGTCGGCCCAGGTGCCTCGGCCACGATCGCCGAACGCAGAAGGCGGATGGCGTCGGCTGTCTCGGTCGAGGTTGCAATGATGCGATCGAGCAGCCCCTCCTTGTACATGCGACGCCGATCATAGGCGAGCATCGAATCGTGATCGCCCAGCGGCGTCGGAATCCGATAACCGCGAACTTGCTCGACGAGCTCCAACAGCTCGGTGCGATTGCATTGGAGCTTGTCGATCCAATGACGCATTGCGGTGCGTCGCTCGTCGAACATCTCGCGTTCACAAGACTCGTGTAGACGACTGAGCCCGGCGTGCTTCCACAGCTTCGCCAGCGTCGTCATAAAGGACAGCCGATCGGTGACGCGTTGCGATTCGCGAATCAGCTCATCTTCGGTTGCATCGCTAGTGTCGAAAATCTCACCTTCGACGCCGTCGTTTGCACTGTCGCGGAACACGACGTTCTCGTAGGCCGCACCGAAGAGGTCTTCTTCGTCTTCGTCGACATCATCGTGTTCAAAGGGATCGGCAAGCTGCGGGTCGCGAGCCGTTCCGCTGCCCTTTCCACTGGCCAGTTCAAACGTGGGCGTGTGCCAATACTCTTCGGCATTGGCTTCCACGTAGTCGAAGAACTTACGGACCAGACGCCATATCTGGCCGGACACACCGGGGACATCGCCTGCGAGCGGCTCTGCGTCGCTGGGCAAATCGGATCGCCGCACTTCCAGTAACCACCGCTCCGTGAGGCGATAAAATGAACTGTCGCCTTGCTCCAGCGGGACTCGTTCGGCTTCGCTGAGCCAATGCACTAACAGGCCCAGGGCCGCCACGTGATCGGATTGATCGAGCAGCGCTTCGATCACGAGTGCGTAAGCCTGCGCCGAGTCGAACATTTGCGCGTGGGGTGCCCAAAAGCTGATATCGCCCACCGCTGCGCCGCCGGCGTGCCACAGCTTTAAGGCCCGTGCGACATGTTCGGCAGCGTTGTACGCATCGAATGCATCGATCGCTTCGACGTTGGAAACTTCGTGTGCGGCAAACTGCCGCCACCAATTGGCCAGACTGCGATAATCGGTGGAAATCCTTTCCGCGAGCGCGACGTTGTCACCGCCCGCCGTCTCGGCCCAAGCCCGCGAGTACAGGCCGAAAATCTCTTCCATCAACGTGATCAACTCATCAATGCGATGATCGTGAACGCTGTTCTCGGAGGCTGGAAAGAGACTGAACTGACCATCGAAGCCGAGGATATTCCAAGGGTCGACCAGTGCCCCGCAGGCAATCCCACGATGCAGAATCTCAGCGACTTCGCTTAGCAGCTTAACGGCTCGCTGGGGATCGCGTTGCGAGATCGCTGCCTGGGTGGCCGTGATGCGACAATCAATTCGACAGAGCATCCGAGCCGAGGGCGTGGGGACAATGTTCGCTTCCTGTTTGGCTGCGTCGGGATAGCCCATCCGCGCAAAGATCTTGGCCAGCTGAACGTGTTCGAGTTGTGCGGCGCGACGCCGCGCCAGCTGGGCATTCAAGTGTTGTCGAGCGGAACCGAGCGGTTGACGTCGCTCGGCAGCTTCGGCAACCAACCGCTTGCCATGCTTGCCAGGAATTCGGCCGAGCAATCGTTCATAGAACGCGTCGCGATAGCCGGCGATTTGCGGCAGCAGCGTACTTAGAGTCGTTCTCGAATCGTGTGTGTCGGGTCCCGCACCGCTGATTCCCGCACCCATGAGAATGATCCCCGCCAGCACGGCCGCGGCCTCGACCAGTAGTTCGTCGAGTGGAGCCTCGTCTGATTCGAGACGCTGCATGAGCGCGTCCAACGTGACTTGCTGAACGACAAAGCGAGTATATCGGCCCTGGTTATCGATGTGGTGCGGATCCCACTGTCCGAAGTGATAGTTCGGTCGCTTGTTGACGGGGTGATCGAAATCATAAGCTCGCGGGTCGATCGCCAACTCGTCGAGCACCTGCGGATCAAAAAACGCTGTTTGCAAGATGTCTTCGTCGGTCTGATTCAACAGTTCCATCGCGAGTGTGACGACTTCTTCGTAGGGCCCTGCGGCAACGCCTGCGTCGCGCACCAGTAAGGGAATGGGGCGCAAACGCTCGTGGGGATAGGGCTCGATCTTCCTCGATTCAAGTACGGCCACCGGTCGATAGCCGAGATAGTCGTTCAGGTGCGCGAGCGCTGCGGTCTTGATGCGATCCGTGTCGTGCCAGGGTTCGCCGAGGGCGAGCACCGCCTCGCACACGCGTCCCACGAAAAATGCGTTGTAAAGCCGATCCGCCGATTGGTGGAACAGCAAATCGCAGTGATACTCGAAGTAGGCGGGTAGAACCTGCTTCCAGACCAGGTCCAAGACTGCCGTTGCCTGCGTCGCGTCTTGTAACGCCGCCGACTTACCGGACAGTAGCTTGAGTTTGGCTTGCAGCAAGTTTCCGACGGCTTGCCACTGCGGTTCGGTCGTCTCGGCGATGGCCTGCGACTTCCAAACCTGATTCAAATTGGCGAGCAATCGTGGGTCGGGCGCTCCGGACGAGAAGTTCAGATGGCCGAGGATTTTTTCCACGGCTTCCGCTTCGTCGGGGCCTAACCCGCGTTTTCCCATGCCATCGCTCCGGCGACTCGATATTATTATTTGCACGTATCTCTATGAAGGCTCATCCTAGGCGGAGTGTTTCGAATGGTCTAGGCGGTGTCCGTGGCTCGCAAACGGTTGACTGACAACGAGTTCGACCTAAATGCAGGCTGAAGAGCGGTCAGCGGTCAGCGGTCAGCAAGGAAGGCCATTTACCCCGGGGAACTCAAGACTGAAAGCTAAACGCTGATCGCTGATTGCGACCCCAACGCCAATACTTCCATTTTCTTGTGCATATTGCTGAATCCATGAGTATCATAGATAAATGCGTCTACTCTTCTCTGGCACACGATCTATCGAGTGACATCATGCTACAGCGATACCTGCTGTTGGGACTCTGTCTAGTTTTAGGAACCATTGCCTCGCCCGCCGTGGCGCAGCGGACGGGTGCCTTGATTTCTCCCACCGAAGCGAACCGGTTCGGCTTAGAACGAATGTGGTTTACCCGCGTCCAGTTCGATAGCGCTCGGGGTCGAGTCACCCACGTTCGGCAACACGTCAGCTCGAAATACTCCTACTCCGTTCACGAAGTCATTTCCGCGCGTGGTCGCACCATCGTCACGGATCGGGATATTGACACGTTGGGTGTACCGCTCGGCAAGGAGGGAGCCGAGAAGAGAGCGAACAAGTTGAAGGCACAACTCGTCGGATCGGGGATTGAAGCCGAAATCAAGACACACGTGTTGCCCGAGATCACGATTTACGTCGTGACCGATTCAGCGGTCGTCCAAGCCATTGACGGCGAGACCGGGCGAACGCGTTGGGCGGCCGTTGTCGGCAACTCACGCTACCCGACCGATGCGCCGGGAGCCAATGACGACTATGTAGCGATCGTCAACGGAACCAATCTTTACGTACTCGATCAAGCGACAGGTGATGTCGCGTGGCGAAGGCAAACGCTAGGCGCTCCGGGTGCTGGCCCAGCCGTTTCCGACGAACGCGTGTTCGTCCCGATGGCCGGGGGCACGATCGAATCCTACGTCGTCAAGGATGGTCGCCAGCCGCCGTGGGTCTTCCAGTCGCGCGGTCGCGCCATCGTTCAGCCAGTGGTCGCGGGGTCCGGCGTCGCATGGCCCACGGACAAAGGCGACTTGTATGTCGCGGAAGCGAATCTCACTGGAATCCGCTATCGACTCGAGACCAAGCGGCCGATCGTCGCGCGTCCCACGCCTCTTCCCCCCAATCGCCTTGTCGTCGTCTCGACAGATGGCTATGTGAACTGCATTCGTGAATTGAGTGGCAGCTTGGTCTGGCGATTCTCGACGGGCGAGCCCATCATCCAACCGGCGGTTGTCATCGATGACGCAGTGTTCGTCGTAACGGAAGACGACAATCTGTTTCGAATCTCTGCGGAAACCGGGATGGAACAGTGGTGGGCTCCGCATATTCGAGAAGTGCTCAGTGCGACGAAGACACGACTGTACTGTCTTGGCGACACAGACCGGCTCGTCATCTTTGATATGAAAACAGGCGGTCGACTTGGCTCGTTGTCGACGGAGCAACTCGACATCCGCATGGTGAATTTTTCGACCGATCGAATCTTCCTCGGCTCGTCGACGGGTTTGATCCAATGCTTGCGCGAAGTCGATGCCGAATGGCCCACGATTCGAGCTGGCAACTTGGAAGAGAAGCCCAAAGACGAAAAGCCTGCCGCGAAAGAAGAGGAACCCGCCCCCGCAGCCGAACCAGCCGCGACGCCCGATCCCTTCGGTGCTTTCGGGACAGAACCTGCAGCCGGTGCCACGGAGAGTAAGGCCGATCCATTCGCCGATCCGTTCGGTTCGCTCTAGTTGCCTGAGACTTGATCGCCATGAGCAAGCCAGGATATGCTTCGGAAATCGCTCCGACTCCGTTTGCTCCTTCTTCGGTTAGGACACGCAAATCAGTGTGGCGGAGTGAATACAGCCGTGGGCTCGATCCAACTCACCATGAATTTCGGAGACTCGCATGACGTTTCACTTGATACGACCAATGTTCTTTGCTGCGGTGAGCGTCATGCTAATTAGCTCCACTGAGACGACGCACGCCAGCAATCCGCTCGTGTTTATCTCCGCATTCGCAAGTGGCGATGCTGGAGCCATTCATGCCTACGAACTCGATGTAGAGACGGGCGGCTTGAAACTGATTCGGCGAACGACGGACGTTGAAAACCCGTTCTTCATCGCCCTCTCGCCCGATCAGAAGTATTTATATTCGATTCACGCCGAGGCCTTCGGAGGCGCGGAACACGAACAGGTCGCTGCCTATGAAATCCAAGGCCGCACGGGAGAACTTGCCCTGTTGAACCGGCAGTCAGCGCTGGGTTCGGCCAGCTGCTACGTGACCGTCGATGCAACGGGCAAGACGGTCCTGGTGGCCAATTACGCGACAGGCAGCGTGGCGGCGCTGCCGGTGCAGGAAGACGGCACTCTCGGCGAAGCAGCGTCGTTCATTCAACATGTGGGGTCGAGCGTTGACCCAGCGCGGCAGAAGGGTCCGTTCGCTCATTCGATCGTAGCCAGCCCTGACAATCGTTTTGCCTATGCAGCCGACTTGGGACTCGATCAGATACTTGGTTATCGACTGGACGCAAAGAGCGCCACGCTTTCGCCGAATCGCCAACCCTTTGTGCGCACCCCGCCCGGTGCCGGGCCTCGGCATCTGACCTTTCATCCTAATGGCAAACACCTGTATGCCATCAACGAGTTGAAGAACTCGATCACGCTGTTCGACTACGTGACCGATACGGGCATGTTGATCGAGCGGCAGACGATCCCGACGCTACCTGCGGACTTTGACGGAACGAGCCATTGCGCGGACCTGAAGATCACACCAGACGGTCAATTTCTGTACGGCACCAATCGCGGTCACGACAGCATCGCGGCCTATCGCATCGCGTCTGACGGCCAACTCGCGCTGATCGGAATCGAACCGAGCCTCGGCAAGGGGCCTCAAAATCTGGCGATTACCGGCGACGGCAAGCTACTGCTGTGTGCAAACATGCCAGGCAATAACGTCGCCGTCTTTCGGATCGACTCGCAATCGGGCGAACTAACATCCGTCGGCCCGCCAACGACGATGCCGATGCCATCGTGCATTATGCTGCTACCAGAATAAGTAGAACGGAATTCATTCCGTCACTTGTTCAGAATAAAGTAGAACGGAATTCATGCCGTTACTTATTCGGTTCGTCTGCCGGAGCCTTTCCCAACGGCCACAATTCGTAGCGTCGAACGTACATTTCGGCTTGCTCGGTTTGCAGCAGGATCTTGCCGAAATTGGGCTTCGCTTCAAACGCTTCGTTCACGACGACGCCATTCACCTTATACAGCAAGTGCCCGCCATCGGCGATCACTTCCAATCGCGTCCACTCACCAAAGGGACTTTCGACGTCATCCTTGCCACGAAAGCCAATTTTGTCGGCCCAGTCCTCGTCGCGTCCGTACCAGTTGATGCGTCCACTGGAGAGCGTGAGCCGTTCGCCGCCTTTCTTCCAGACTTTTTCGCCATCGCGGTCCTTGGTGATCTCGACCGTCAACGAAGTCGGGAGGACTTGTCCGGTGATCGGGTCCGAACCGGTTAACACCAGAATGTCGCCGACACCGCCTTCGATGATCTGGGCTTCGATCGACGCCATCCAAGTGTTGCTATAGCCACCGTTTGGTCCCCAGCAATGCAACAGAATGCCGGAGTCGCGAGCGCGATCCACGCGGTTGCCCCAAGTCTTCTCGCCCCACTTAAACTCGATGATCAAGTGATAGTCGCGATATTCCTGATTGGTGATCAGCCCACCGTATCCGTCGCCGGAGACGTGGATCATGCCGTCTTCGACTGTGAACACCTTGTTCCAGTCGGCATACTTCACATCCTTGATCCAAGTGTAAAGGCCCTCGAAGTTGCGGCCGTTGAACAGTTTGATCGGACCATCTGTCGGGCTGATGGCGTTGTCACGGGCCGGTGGTTCGGCCGGTTCGCCGGGAAGCTCACGGATCGAGATGTTTCGGAATGCCACGGGATCGTTGTGTCCCGCGAAACCAAAACGCCCGCTCTTACGCTTCGCGCCCGGTGGCACCGCTCCATCCTTCGATTCCGTCACCTGACTGAGATCAGCATTGAGAATCGTCGTGCCATTCAACTCGACTTTGATGTTCGAGCCGCGAACGGTGACTTGCTGAAAGTTCCACTCGCCTGCCGGTCGCAAGTAACCTCGGTGCGCCGGTACAAGCCCGTAAACCGAGCCGTGATATTGTCGTGGATCGAGCTGGGCGTATTTCGGATCTTCCGAATCGAGCACTTGCAGTTCAAGACCTTCCAAGTGCGGTTGGCCTTCGCCGGCGTAGCGGATGGCCAGCCCGTTGTTCCCGCCTGGCGGCAATTTGAATTCCAGCCGCGCAATGAAATCGGAATACTCCTGTTCGGTAAATACAGTTCCGCCCTTGTCTGCCTTGCACGCGATCGTGCCGTCCACGACTTCATAGTTTTCCACGTCACCTGTCCAGCCGCTGAAGTCGCTGCCGTTAAAGATGCTCTTGTAGGCATCGGCATTCTCGCGTTGAGCGAGGAATGAGTTGGCTTCGCTCGCTGGGATTTCACGCACATAAAGATTGCGGAAGTACAGCGTGTTGCCGTGATTCTGCAGTTCGATCTGACCGCGCGGATAGATGGGCAGGTCGCGTTCCCAAATGTTCTCCATCACCACATTGTCAAACACCAGCTGCTCGTTCAGCTTGACCGTCACCAGCTCGCCGACCATGCGAATGTGGAATGTATTCCACTGGCCGACCGGGTTGTCCGCTTTCCGCGACGGAAAGCGGGGGTTGTTCTTGTTATTCCACAACGCTCCTGAACCGTTTTCCGCGCCATGACGGAAGTAGTCAGGGAAATCCGTGTCCCAAATCTGAACTTGCGGGCTGCCTCGCAAATAGATGCCGCTATCGCCCCCTTCGAGGATCTTCCAATCGACGTAGAGTTCGAAGTCGCCATAGTCTTTGTCCGTGCAGAGACTCTTGCCCTTGCCATCGAACTGAAGCATTCCATCAACGACCGACCAGTGCTCGCGCATGTCGGCGTCCGCAACCTTCTGTGCTTCCGCCAGTTCGTCGGCTGGCATGGTGGCTCGAGTCTTTGGGTTTCCCACAAGCCCCTTCCAGCCGGTCAAGTCTTTTCCGTTGAATAAAGCGGTAAATCCTTCGGGCACTTCACCGTAAGCCGTTGTTCGCGGCAAGTGCATGCCCAACAGCGTGAAGAGAAGGATGGCGATTCCAGGTGCCAGTCGTTGTGTTGCTCTCATGGATGTGTTCCTCAAGGTTTGGAAGGAGTGACAAGCTTCTCGCTTGCCAGCTAGAAGTTTGCGATTTCAGGGGGGCATCGATGGACTGAACATACTCTAACAAGTCAGCAATATACTCTAATAGGTCAGCCGCCGCTTGGGCCGTCAAGTCGCTGGGAAATCGTTTCGGCGGCAGTGATGTGAAACTATTGTGGCAGCTCCTACCGATTTGGTGCAAAATGTCTGTTGAAGCCACGGCGACATCCTCGAAAATCCCCTTGAAATGGCTGAGAGCACCTTCGATTCTCGCCACGCCAGTCTGACTGCAATTCGCTAAACTTCGCCCCCCGATTATTCCTCTTGCTCTTGAATTGCAACTATGTGGGACCAACCGACATCTCAACGCGCCATCGTCATCGCTGGCTGCCTGGGGATGGCGTACACGCAATTGACAACGTCGCCCGCGACGATCGAGTTCGCGCGCGCCCACGGAGCGGACGGATTGCACATCGGCATCCTCGGAGCGTTGCCGACCGCTACGATCTTTATGCAGTTCGTGGCGGCGGTGTTAGTCAACCACTTGAAATATCGACGAACGGTGTGGTTTGCGGTGTCGATCTTGCAGCGTCTCGTGTTTGTCCCGATCGCGCTCGGCCCGTGGCTGCTAAAAGATGTGTCGGCGATCACTTGGGTGTGGGCGTTGATTGCGGCCACGGCGATGAACCACGCGCTGCTGCATTTCTGTACGCCGCTGTGGATGTCATGGATGGGCGACTATCTGCCGCGCGAAGGGCTCAACCGGTTTTGGGGCAAGCGGCATCAATGGATGCAGTGGACGGCAGCTTTGTCTTTAGCCGCCGCATCGCTTTTATTGCTGCAAGGCGGTTGGTCGATCACGCCAGCGTTTGCAGTTCTCATCGGAGTCGGTTCTCTCTTGGGAGTTGCCGACATTCTGTTATTTAAGAAGGTCGACGAACCTCCGGTCCAACCCTTGCCGCAACCGACGCTAGTGCGAGTCTTCTCTGCTCCCTTCAACGACCGGCGCTTTCGCAGTTTCATCAGCTTCGCCTGTTTCTGGCACTTTGCCGCCATGGTGGGAGCGCCGTTTATCAGTCTGTATCTGCTGGAATATGTCGGACTGAGTCTGGGTTACGTGTTGTTGATGTGGGCCGGTTCGTGGGTTGGCGGCGCACTGCTTTCTCGCTCGCTGGGCAACATCATCGAGCAGTATGGTCATCGGCCCGTGCTGATTCTTTGCACGTTATTCAAAGCAACGAACATGATCGCGTTGTTGCTTGTCCCGCCGCACCCCGAATTGGCGTTGCTCGTGCTAACTCCCGTGTTCATGATCGACGCGTTGCTTAACGCCGGGATCGCCATCGCCAGCAACGGCTTCCTGCTGAAGAATTCGCCGCAAGAGAATCGGACGATGTTCATTGCGGCAGGGACGGCGTTGGCCGGAATGGTGGGCGGCATCACGGCCGTTGTGTCAGGAGCAGTGCTGCGGGGCATGTCCGGTTGGTCGATCACTTGGGCCGGCGGGACCTATGTTGGCTTTCACGTGCTGTTCGTCTTGAGCTTGGTCTTGCGATTCATCAGTGTCGTCCTTGCCGTACGCGTTCACGAACCAAGTGCTTCGGGCACGCGGCACGTAGCCCGCCAACTCATTGGAGCGACGCCATTCCGCATGCTTATCTTTCCAGTTGGACTGTATCGCAATCGCGAGGAAGTGGACGAGGAATTAGAAGTCGATGCTCAGCCCAAACCACGACCTGAAGTCGAAGCAGCCTGAATTCTGCTGCGGCGACGAGCAATTTAGTGGGTAAGGGAGAGGCGTCCCTCTCCCTTACCCACTAAATGAAAACTCGCCAAGTTAGTTCGAGTTTTGCATTTTTTTGGACTGCGGTGACTTGTCACCGCTTTGGTCTCCAGTGCGAAGCACTTTTTCAGCATCACCGCAACTTACATTGGATAGCGAATAATTGGCGCCAAGTCGAAAAATACCAAAGCGGCGATGAATCGTCGCACTCCAAAAAGTGCAAAACTGGAAGTTAGGGTCGTCCAGGAAATAACTTCATGAAACGAGGTGGCTGGGGCCGAGTCCGCGAAGCCCCGGCTTACCATGAAC
>CAUJKL010000388.1 GCA_963204995.1 Planctomycetota bacterium
CGACGCGATCCGCATCGGTTGACTTAATGTCGACGACGTCTCCTAGCAGGATGAGTGAACCTTTGGCGTGAGCTTGCGGAAGCAGCGTTAGCTCCGCCGCATCCGCTGACCAACTGCCGGCGATGATGGCGAAGAAGTAGAGTGCGACTTTTGTTTGTGCGGCTTTGGTCATGGTTTGCGATTAGCTTTGGATCGAGTTGGCGGGTGAACTAGAAGCGGCGGAGGTTCGTGATCTGTTGCAACACTTGATCGCCCGCTTGAACGGCTTGCGAATTCAGTTCGAACGACCGTTGCGTCGTGATCAGGTCGATCAATTCTTGCACGGGCTCCACATTGGAGGCCTCGAGGGCTCCTTGCTGGAGAACACCGAGCCCGGTGGTACCGGGGTTAGCCGTCGTCGCATTTCCCGACGCGGCTGTCGCCTGGTAAAGGTTCTCGCCGAGCTTCAGCAAACCTTCGGAGTTGAGGAAGCTGCTGAGTTGGAGCTGGCCAACGGAAGTCGCTTGGTCCTGGCCTGGCAATTGAACGAGTACGTTTCCGTCAGCTTGGATCGAGACATTGAGTACGTTCGGGGGAATCGTGATTTGTGGTTGCAGGACGCGACCAGCCGTCGCCGAACCAAGGACGAGCTCGCCGTTGGCGTTGATCGAGAAGTTTCCCGATCTGGTGTAGAGGTACGAACCGGACGAAGCATCTTGCACTTGAAAGAACCCAGGCCCTTGAATCGCGACGTCGTAACTATTTCCCGTCTGCTCAAACGCACCCTGCTGAAAGTTTGTCTGGATGCTGGAGACGCGCGTGCCGAGCCCAATCGATTTTCCGGTGGCAGCTTGACCGCCGTTCCCCGGGTTGGCTCCCGGCATCCTCTCGTGACGATAGAACAAATCTTCGAAGTTGGCGCGGCCCTTCTTGAAGCCCGTCGTGTTCACGTTCGCGAGATTATTCGCGATCACGTCCAGCTTCGTCTCCATCGCCTGCATGCCGGTGGCGGCTGTGTATAGTGTTTGAACGCTCATCGTTTAACTCCTTGCGATGGCTTATGACTGTCTTAGGATGCGATTCACGAGCGAACCAACCATCTGATCTTGGCTCTGTATCAGCCGCACATTGGCCTCGTAAGCTCGCGATGTTTCAATGAGTTCCATCATCTCGAGGGTTGGCTGGACGCCCGATTGTTCGAGATAGCCGCTCTTCACTTTGCGATCGGCGATAGCAACGGGAGCGACATCCGCCAGCGGCGAGAACATGTTTTCACCAACTTTGACGAGATCGCCCAACGACGCCGGTTGGACGAGCGCCAGTTGGAGAAGATTGCCGCCTTGTTCAATCCCACCATCTTCCGTGAAGTCGAAGGGAAGATTCGGATCGATCGCAATCGGTCCTCCGTCCAGCGACATCACCGGATAGCCCTGCTCGGATTGCAATTGCCCGGTCGCCGAGAAGTGGAAGTTGCCGGCACGAGTCAGTAACTCCTCTCCGTTTTTGTCGACGACAAAAAAGCCATCGCCATTGATCGCCAAGTCCGTTTTGTTTTTCGTTTCGCGGATTGCACCGGTGCTAAAGTCGGTGACGGTCTCCGAAAGCTGCACACCACCACCAACGTCATCGATCCCGCGCGAACCCGCAGCAACATTTCCGCGTTCGATCGCTTCCGCGTGGCGTGCCTGGCAAATCGCGATCTCGCGTTTGAAGCCCGGCGTGCTGGCATTAGCCAGGTTATTGCTCACCACCTGAAGTCGCGCACTTTGCACATCGGCTCCGGCGGCTGATAGGTACATCCCGTAAGACATCAACTTCACTCGACAACAAGTCCGCTCCCCTGCAGACGATTGTTCCTTTTGCACTCGGCGTGCCAAACCAGACATCCTTGCTTTGCGGCTCGTCCAAGTGAACGCATCGTTCGTTCCAGCAATGGCTTAACGCGATCTGCCGACGCGTTACTCTGAGCAGCAACAATTGCCGACGAGGGGCTGGCCCAGCAAGACTTGCTGGTCGAAACGCAAAAACCGCCGATTGCTAGCGTCGGTGCGGCCTGATGTTATCTTGAGGTCGCGATCCGGAGCTAACATCCGGTGCATCCGTCATAACTCCATTCCAGCAACGGCTTAACCGCTACGATCTTATCGCGAGTGTGTCGCACATCGGTGATCGGTCGATCAAGTAATAGCGACTCACACGAGAACCGCTTGAAACACCAAATTCAGGAGAAAGAACGCAATCATGTGGCGAGCATTCTTCGCGGCAATCGGTGCCGCGTTGCTAATCTTGGGTGCCGAATGCCTGGTGGTCGAAAAGGCAGTCCTGGCGAGTGCGCCGCAGGAAGCCGCCACCCCGATGAGTATTTTCGACAGTCCTCAAGTTTCACGACCGCCCGCGAGTCGCGAGTTGCGACCGCCAGAATGGGCACCGTGGAGCCTGTTGTCCGCAGGTGCAGTCATCATGCTCTATACATTCACGCTGCGACGCGACGGTGAATAGTGGTCGTAGGCCGGATCAAGTCTTCGCAGATCCGGCAGCTATACATTCACGCTGCAACGCGACGGTGAATAGTGGGCATAAAAATAGCCGACTCGAAGGCTCAAGTCGGCTCGATGCCGAGTTGGAGAATCGCGCGATCAATCTGCAAAACGTTTGTAGTACTCGCGAACGTGTTCTTGCTGGTCCTTGGGAAGCCGCTGATCGCTCAGCGGATCGGAGTCGTTCTTAATCGCGCTTAGTATCTCTTCTTTGATACTCTCTTGGCTCTGACCGGCTTTATTTGGGCCAATCGCGTCACCCACTCGAACGGATTCGCCAGCCTTTGGATTGCCTCGTACCTTGGATTCATAGACGCCGGTGTCGGTCTCTTGCTCGGGACGATAACCTTCGCCTTGTCCTTCGCCCATACCGTTGCCGAAACCGAACTGATCGCTACCCATTCCTGACTGGCCAAACTGGCCAGAACCTTGACAGCTCTGTCATCCAGCCCCCGCACATTCTTCGCAGTTCATGGCACTTTTGGCATCGCCAATCTCGTCCATCATCTCGTCCAGCGATGCCAGCTGCTGCATCTCGGACTGCATGTCTTGCAACTGATCCGCGAACTCGGACAGCTGTGACTGGGCGGCTTGCATGTCGCCGTTTTGCATCGCCTCGGAAGCCTGGCCAAGTTTGTTTGCCATTTGCTCCAACTGCTGCATCTGCCTGTCTTGCTGCTGCAAATCATCAAGCTTTCGCTGTAACTTGCCAGCTCCTTCCATATCGCCATTGGCGATTTTCTGCTGAATTTGGCGTTCCAACTCGGCTTTGGCTTCGCGTTGAGCGTTCACCATTTCCTGCATTTTGTTCTGCATCTGTTCCAGCTGTTGAGCGAGCTGTTTCTGCTCCTGCTCGTTCAAGTCGCCCTTTTTCATCTTCTCTTGCAGCTGCTTGAGCTGCTCGATCGCTTTCTCAAAGTTGCCGTCTTTCATGGCGTCGGCGATCTTTTCGGCAGGGCCTCGTTCGATGTTCTTCAAGCCCTCGAACTGCTTCTGCAACTTGTCGGGATCGCCCAAGTCTTTGCGGCGCTGTTCCAGTTCCTTGGCCAAGTCGTTGATCTTGACGAGCGCCTGCTTGCGATCGACTTCGCCGTCCTTCGACATTTCGTCGAGACCCAGTAGCAACTTTTTATAGAGTTGTTCGGCGTCTTTCAGACCACTTTCTTCGACGCGTTTTTGTTTCTCGGCCAAGCGAGCTTTCAGCTCTTGCGTCGACCGTTTGATTTGATCGCGAATCTCTGCGTTTGCACTTGATGCGGCCTTCGCTTTGTCTTGTGCGTCGGGAACTAAGATCAGCGCGAACGCCACCAGAGCTGGAAGCATCGGCAAAAAGGCTCGCGAACTGATCGAGATTCCAAACTTCTCGCGAACTTCGAGCGACTCGACGCGGCGAATGGCGTCAGTCAACAACGCCTGGCCGGCTTCGGTTTCTAACTCATCGGCTTCCAACGAAAGCACGCTCGACACGCGTTCTTTGAGTCCAAACCGGCGGTCCAACTCGATCGCCGCGTCGAGGGCTTGCCTGCGGACAACCATCGTCCAACCGATCGCGAGGAACACTCCAGCCGCAACAGCTCCACCCATCCAACTCGCAAACCAAACATTGCTGTCGACATCGATGATCCAGATCTTTGGTATCAAGAGTCCGATGATCGCGATCAACATCGCAACCAACAGAGACCAAGGGAGAATCCCCAAAAACTGTTGCATCACCAACCGTCTACGTGCGGCGGCAACTTGACGTCGAATTTCTTCCATCACTCAATCCTTACTGACGACTGCGAACGGATTGCACGCGTGCCTGCCCAGGCATTATATCGAGTAGTTCGCCAGCGATCTCACTCGATTTTCGGAAACGAGAGAGTTTTTCCCGATTCTGAAGCATCGCACCCATCGGACCGAGACCGATCTGAGGCCGTCACGTCCACTCGATCCGCAGAACGCAAATATGCTCTGATGCTATAGTTAAGGCAACCGCCGAGATGCGGTTACACTTTCGGAGGTTACTGAATTGCCATGAATACAACCGCGTCAACGGTCAAACCGACCATTCAATTGCCGAGCCTAGCGGATCGCCCGAACGCCGATGTGGTCATTTTCGACGGTGACTGCAACTTCTGCCGTGGCCAGGTCGAGCGGCTGGCTCGTTGGGATCGAACCGAGCGGTTGGCGTATGTTTCACTGCACGACCCCATCGTCGCCGAGCGTTATCCGGATCTGACTCACGAACAAATGATGCAGCAGATTTATGTGGTTGATCGCGCTGGCAATCGGCACGGCGGCGCGGCGGCCTTCCGATACCTAAGCCGCAAGATGCCAAGGCTCTGGTTGCTCGCCCCGCTGATGCACTTGCCTTTCACGCTTCCCATCT
>CAUJKL010000389.1 GCA_963204995.1 Planctomycetota bacterium
TGCGGCAACTGGAACTTGGTAGGCAAACGATTCCATCCGCTTGCGTGCGGCCTGGATGTCCGGGTTTTGCTCTAGCGCGAACTGAATGTACTCTTCGACGGCGTGAGGCCCTTCGAGGTGCATGTACACCGGGTTGACGGCATCGGTGGCTGGATCGGGCGCGTGCCAGGCTTGTTCTACCGAGTGAATGACACGGCTGTATTCGGGATCTCGCACTTGATGAGCGGATTTGCAACCGGCCATCAGAACGACGCCTAAGAGTAAAAAGTAGATCGAGTTTCGTGTGGCCATCCTTGGCCCCCCTTCGCATGACGCTCGCGACGCTTGTGCGCCACGCGGCTAGACAATCCCACTAGTACTATCGGCAATCGCCGCACGTTCGAAACAAGCTTTACAACCCGGAGCATTGTCGAAACCGGCACGCACGGTTGGGTTGTGTTGATTGTTCCGGTTATGCAAACGATCTGCCAAGCACGTCAATCGGCTGTAAAAACTGGAAAAAGCCTGGGCAACTCGGAATTGCCGATCTCCGAGTTGCCCAGAGTCCGCACACTCTATCGCGCGACGCGTTCGGTAACGCGAGCTGTTTGCTGGGCTCGCAGGGACGCTAGGTATAGTTCATCGATCTGCTGAATAAACTTTTGTGGCTCTGCGGCGATCTTCTCGGTGCAGGGCGGACAACAGACATAAACGATCTGACCTTCGACGACGGTCCACTTAGGATTTGCCGGTAGCTCCTTCTTCATGATCGGGCAAATGCGTTGCGCTTTGGCGAAGTTGGCGTGAATGGTCGCCCAATGCTGTGGACTGACTTGCTTGCCCTGCAGACATCCCCGGCAGCAGACGAACAGAGCTTCCTCTCCAATCTTAACTTTGAGTGGCGCTCCGTGGTCACCAAGCTTCTGGCCGGAGACCGGACAAATTTCTTGAACGGCAATGTGGATTTGATCATGCTGCGACAGCTCTTGTGCTGGCGCTGCAGAACAGAAACCCAGGGCGACCATAACAATTGCGAATGTGACGTACTTCATTTCTCAACTCCTTTTGAGAAGGGGGGACAACAAACACCAAACTATTGTTTTCTTTATGCGGCCACCGAATCAGAACTCGCGATTGGAGGCGTTTCCTCGTCGAGCGACATCTCCAGCAACTCGTCACGCAAACCAGCTCTCAACTTCAACTCCATGTAGGCACAGTAGACGGTTGGAACGACGAACGTTGTGAACGGTTCGATCAACATTCCTCCGAAGACGGGCAAGGCCATCGCTCGCGCGACGTCCGCGCCTCGTCCTGTGGAGAGCAAGACCGGCACCAAGGCCGCCATTGTCGTGACGGTCGTCATCACGCACGGTCGAATCCGCTTCAGGCCGGCTTCGTAAATCTCGTTGCGGAGATCCTCGACGTTATCGATCGAGCGGCGTTTCAGTCGTTCGTGGATGTAGCTGGCCATAACGATGCCGTCATCGGCGGCCAAACCGGCCAGCGCGATGAAACCTACCCACACCGCCGTGTTCAACTCGACACCCATCACGGCGATGGCGATCATGCCACCAGCGGCCGCGATCGGAATTCCGGAAAACACGACCAGCGAGATCGGCAAGTTGCGGAAGTGCAAATAGTGCAGCAAGAGATTTATCAGGAAGACGCTCGGCAAGATCCACAGCAAACGCTGGTTGGCCTCGATTTGATTCTGAAACGAGCCGACCGGTTGCAACTCGAAATTGCCTGCCGGAAAGACGAGTTGGCCGCTCTCTCGCGCGGCGCGTAGCGACTCCATGACGGAGGCGACCGTTTCGAGGTCGCCCGCGCCGCCCGATGGCGAGAACATTACGTGCGCGACTAGACGCGAGTCTTCGCTGTTGATCATCCCCGGTCCCCAAGTCGTTGAGACGGAGGCCAATCGTTCCAACGGAACAACTTCGGAGGAATTTGTCACCACTGGCACTTGGTGCAGTTCGCCGATCCGCTCGCGCACATCGCGGTTGAAGCGAATCTGAATTGGATACCGCTCGCGTCCTTCCACGGTGGTCGTTACGTCCAATCCACCCAACCCCGCCGAGACGATCTGGTTGACCAGCATCGTGTTCATGCCGTAGCGGGCTGATTCTTCACGATCGACTTCGAATTCATAGTATGGCTTGCCCATCACGATGTCTGGATTGACGGTACCCGAATTGACGAGGTGATTTTGCTTGAGTTGCTCGGCAACCGCCAGCGAAGCCTTTGACAAACCTTCCAGGCTATCGCCGTAGATCCGCACGGCCATCGAAGCCTTGATACCTGCCTGCAACATGACAATCCGGCCTTCGATCGGCTGTAGCGGCGAGGCAGGCGTCACGCCCGGCAAAGTCGCGACCGCGTTGATCTCGTTCCATATCAACCTTTCGGTCATTCCCTCGCGCCATTGGTCGCGAGGCTTGAGCATCACGTAGGTTTCCACCATCGCAGCGGGAGCTGGGTCGAGTGCCGAATCGACACGACCGATCTTGCCCATCACATTCTCGACTTCGGGTATCTGCTTGATCAGCACGTCCTGCGATTGCAGCACTTCCATTGCTTGATTGAAGCTCGCCGCCGGATACAGGCTTGGCATGTAGAACCACGATCCTTCATCCAACGCGATCCAGTCGTCTGATTTGAGACCGGTGAAGGCGTGCTTGGCTTTGATGTAACCCGGGACTTCATTCAGGTCCGCCCCGAGCAGCGCTACGGCTTTTTCTACGGGGCGCAGTACGGTCGGCAGTCCGATCCATGCGCCCAGGCCCAGGAAGAAGATCGTGAGCGGAAACGAGAGCATTAGCATCTTGTGCTTCAGCGCCATCCGGAGTCGACCGGCGTACAGAAACCGCACGAAGCGACTGGCCGGATTCTCTTCCATCGATCGAATCTTCTCGCGCGTCATCCACCAGCCGGCGAGAAATCCAATTCCAGCGGCCAGCACTGTTGCCAAAGCTGGACTGAGCGTCGTCCATTGTTCAATGTGATCGCGCCACACGAACTGACATAAGACAGCCGCGAGTGCCGCCATCGCGACTCCGACGACATAACCCGCCCAACGCGGCATACGCGAGCTGCGCAAAAAGATGCGAGCCAACATTGGAACCACGGTGATCGCAACGATCAAACTGGCGGCCAGGGCAAAGGTCTTTGTCCATGCTAGAGGTGCGAACAACTTGTAATCACGACCGGTCAGGAAGAACACGGGCAGGAAGCTGACGATCGTCGTGCTGACGGCCGTCATGACGGCTGGCACGACTTCGGCCGCAGATTCGCGAATGACTTCGAGGCGACGGCGTGATCCGCCGGGAGAACCCGCCTGCTCCCAATCGGAGAGTCCTCCATAGATATTCTCCAGCACAATGATGCCCATATCCACCATCGTGCCAATCGCGATGGCAATTCCTGCCAGCGACATGATGTTCGCGTCGACGTGGAACAGCTTCATGGCGGCGAACGCCATCAATACCGCCATCGGCAGCGTGATCGCAATCACGATGCTGGCGCG
>CAUJKL010000390.1 GCA_963204995.1 Planctomycetota bacterium
CGCCGCAGACACGGCGGGCGCACATGACACGGTATTGAAGCACGATCAATGGACCGCCGCCGTGAAATCCTACCTCGCCTGTGTCTCGTTCGTTGATGCGCAAGTAGGAAAGCTACTCGACGCCCTCGACTCCAGCCCCAACGCCGACAACACCGTCATCGTGCTGTGGGGCGATCACGGCTGGCATCTCGGCGAGAAGCAGCATTGGGGCAAGTGGACGGGCTGGCAGCGCTCCACGCAAGTGCCGCTCATGGTCGTACCGCCACGCAACGCTGATGTCGCGACCGTGCAACGCGGTGCAAGTTGTGCGCAGCCGGTGAGTCTGCTCGATCTCTATCCGACGTTGATCGAACAGTGTCAGTTGCCGGCGCTGAATGGACTCGCCGGTCGCTCCCTTGTGCCGCTGCTAAAGAATCCCGCGCAGCCGACTGGACGCGTCGTGCTGACCACGTTCGATAAAGGCAACTACTCGGCGACCGGCGCGCGGTGGCACTACATCCGCTACACCGATGGCAGCGAGGAACTTTACGACCGCGACACCGACCCGCACGAGTGGACCAACCTGGCCGCTCGACCCGAACACGCGGCGCAAATGGCCGAGTTGGCGAAATCGTTGCCCGATGACAGCGCCTATCCCGTACGAGCCGCAGGCGGGAGCGGCGCGTTGAAGAAGAAAGTGAAAAAGAAATGAACTTCAAAAAGCTCTTTACGCATCTATGCGTTGCTCTTCTCGGCTGGCTGGTCGGGCAGGACACTGGTTGGGCCGCGGAAGCCGCCCCGCCAAACATTGTGCTGATGTATATCGATAACGTCGGATACGGCGATCTTGGCTGCTACGGCAACATCGGTGTGCAGACGCCTCGCATCGATCGGTTTGCGGCGGAGGGTGCGCGTTGCACGGACTTCTACATCGCAAGTTCCACGTGTACCGTATCGCGAGGCGCGCTGCTCACGGGGCGGCATGCGTTGCGGAATGGATTGTTAAAGCAACTTAGCCCGACCGAGAACTGGTACGCCGTGGGCCTGCCGCATCGCGAACGCATCCTGCCGCAGTATTTGAAGGAGGCGGGTTATGCCACGGCCTGCTTCGGCAAGTGGAACATCGGTTTCGCGCCGGGCAGTCGGCCCACCGAGCGTGGCTTCGATGAGTTCATTGGATTCCGCTCGGGCAACATCAACTACTACACGCACACTTACCACGGCGAGCACGATTTGTTCAAGGGCATCGAGCCGTATCATGTCGCGGCCTACAGCACGGAATTGTTCGCGGATGTAAGCTGTGATTTCATGCGTCGCCAAGCCGATGCCGGGCAGCCCTTTTTTCTCTATCTGCCGTTTAATGCCGCACACTACGTGAGCAGCATTAACATGGCCGAAGGCGAGCAGCCCGAGTGGCAAGTGCCCGCCAAGTATCTCGAACGCTACGGTTGGAGTGGCGATGAGCCGAATGAAAAACGCCGCTACTTCGCGGTGCTCACAGCACTCGACGATGCGATTGGCCGCGTGCTTGATACGGTGGATGAGTTGCAGCTGCGCGAGAATACGCTCGTCATGCTGATCTCTGACAACGGCCCGGTCCTCCGCCCCACGCACGGATACAACGCGGCTTCTGGCTTTCCTTTCCGCGACGGCATCCCGTCGATGTATGAAGGCGGCATCCGTGTACCAGCGATGTTCCGCTGGCCGGGCAAGATCAAACCGGGCGTCGAGCCGCAAGAGCTGCTCAGTAATCTGGACGTGTTGCCGCTGTGCCTGCGTGCTGCTGGCTTGCCGTTACCGAAGGATCGCATCCTCGATGGACACGATCCGTTGCCTGCATTGAATAATGAAGCGAAGTCGCCGTATCCGTACTTCGTCTCGGAACTCACCGGCGCCGTCGCGTTGCGCGCCGGCCGGTTCAAGATTGTGCGCCCCAGTACGACCGCACCCTGGGAACTCTACGACCTCGTGACGAACCCGATCGAATCGAAGACTCTCGCAGCCAGCAAGCCCAGCGATCTCAAACGCCTCGTCGCGTTCTACACCGAGTGGCAAGCCGACGTAAAACGCGACGCGAGCCAACCCGTGCCATACCTGCCAGCCGATGCGAGTGGAACGCGGAAGTGAAGACGGACAGGAAAGCTGGCAAGCAGACAGAGCAAGAGAGTCAGCGGACGTCGTTTTTGGAGGAGCCTGCGCGGTTCTTGTACCGGGAGTGATTCGCCCGCTCCCCGACCATGAGCACACTCGCATCACCAACGGCGTGCCGGCCAGATGGCGAATGGATGTCAGCATCTACGCCTGATCGCGGGCGAATTTCCGGGCGACCGACGGCCCACACCTGCCGCGTTTCCGAGGCCTGAAACCGTGGCTGTTTACCTTGTTGAGGGCATCCCATACATCGCATCGCCAACACACGACATCGCATCGCCCCCGCGACCTGGACGATGTCATTCAATTGATACGAGCCAATCAGCTGACGCTTGAATACGCGGATCAATTGAATCCTTACGTTCAAGATAAGTATCGCGAACTCTAGCAGGCTGCTTAAGTTGAAGAAGAATACTAGCACCTGTTGGCCACTGTAACTATCTTGGGACAAGTCGGTAGCCGATCCAGCGAACACGCCTCGCTCTTGGACGCACGAACGAATCATTGCCTTGCTGTAACCACTTACGTCATCGCGGAGCTAGATGATGTTTTCACGCCCTATCGAGTACCTGTCGATGATTCGTGTCGTAGCCATTTCCGTGTGCGTGCTCGTTCTTCCGTACGCGTCGGCTCAAGCCCTTGATCCTCCAATCATTCCAGCGTTCTAAAGATTCTTTGCTGAGGTTCCAGTTGTGGCGGCCGGCGAGTTGTTCATTGGCGAACTGAATTGCTTGACCTGCCATCAGGCAGAAGAATCAGTTCAGTCGCGTATCTCGCCGAAGCAAGCACCGATTCTCGATCACGTTGGACTTCGCGTTCGCCCTGAGTTCCTGCAAGCGTACATCGCCAACCCACAAAAGACGAAACCGGGCACGACGATGCCAAATCTATTTGCGGATGCCTCCACCGCCGAACGCGAGGAACAGGTTGAAGCGTTAACGCACTTCCTTGCGTCGACTGGCACCTTAGCGGAAGGAGGACCCGTCACGCCGGCCATCCGACACGGCGAGCAATTGTTTCACACGGTTGGATGCGTTGCCTGCCATAATCCTCGACGCGAAGGTTCGGCGAACTTGCCGACTTCCGTGCCCCTGCCCGATATGGAATCGAAATATTCGCTGCCAGGACTGACCGAGTTCCTAAAGAATCCATTGGCGATCCGACCATCTGGACGAATGCCTCACATGAACCTCGATGATACGCAAGCTCGCGAGATCGCCTCGTATCTGCTTCGCAACTTGGAGGTCGAATCCAAGTTGGAGTATGCGTACTACGAAGGCAATTGGGATAAGCTTCCGGACTTCGACGCCCTGACGCCGACGAGCTACGGTGTTTCGGCCAGCTTTGACGTCAATGTTGGACGCGAGAACAGCTTTGCGATCGTCTTCAAAGGCCGCTTCCGCGTCGAGCAGGAAGGGAACTATATCTTCCATATCGGCTCGGATGACGGTTCTCGCTTGAAGGTGGACGGACATAATGTCGTGACCGTCGACGGAGTGCATCCGTTTTCATCCGACAAGGGCAAGATCGCCTTGCAGCCCGGCATTCACGAAGTCGAGGTGCAGTATTTCGAAGGCGGCGGCGAGCAGGAATTGAAGGTCCAGTATCAAGGAAAGGGGATTGATCTCCGCGCCCTGGAATACGCATTGGTTGGGTCGGTAGACGAGGAGAAGGCCAAAGATCGCTTTCAGGTCGATCCCGTCCTCGTGGCGAAGGGCAAGCAACTGTTCAGCACCATCGGCTGTGCAAGTTGTCATCAGTTGCGAGTGGATGGAAAGCAGTTGGCATCCGAGCGGAAGGCGAAACCCTTTTCTGCACTTGGTGCCGACGGCGGTTGTTTAACGGGAAGTGGCACTGGCGTTCCTCGTTTTCAATTGAACGATGCACAACGCTCGTCCGTCGCAGCGGCAATCAATTTGCTAAACAGCGAGACTGTGCTTCCGGCGAGAACTCCCGAGGAAGTGATTACATCGATGCTGATTGCTTTCAACTGCGTGGCCTGTCATCAACGCGGTGAGTTGGGCGGTGTCGAAAGCGGCCGCAACGTCTTGTTTCAATCCGATCAACCAGAAATGGGAGATGAAGGACGCATCCCACCGCACCTGACGGGCGTCGGCTCGAAGCTCCAATCCAACTGGCTAAAGCAAGTCTTCGACAACGGCGCCAAGGACCGACCGTACATGTTCACCCGAATGCCGCGTTTCGGATCGCAGAATGTCGGTCATCTGATCGCTGCGTTCGGAGACGCAGATCCAGATGTCGCGGATCATAGGATCGTGACCGATATTGACGAGCGACATCTCAAGGCGGCTGGTCGGAAACTCGTCGGCTCGGAAGGGTTTTCTTGTATCAAGTGCCACACCTGGGGCAACGAGAAGGCTACCGGCATTCAATCGATCAACATGGTGACGATGACGCGTCGGTTGAAGGAGAACTGGTTCCATGAGTATTTGCTGAATCCGCAGCAGTATCGTCCCGGCACACGTATGCCTGCCGCGTGGCCGCAAGGTCAAGTCTTGTTACCGACGCTGCTCGATGGCAAGGCAATGACGCAAATCCATTCTGTTTGGGAGTTCCTGAGCGACGGCGCAAAGGCCACCGCACCTGTTGGTTTGGGAACCGATCCGATTATCCTGACGGCGTTCGATGAAGCCATCCTCTATCGTAACTTCATCGAAGGTGCTG
>CAUJKL010000391.1 GCA_963204995.1 Planctomycetota bacterium
GTTCGCGATCGCGCTCGGCATGGCCGAGAGGAACGAGTGTGTGGGCGATGATGCGGTTATAGAAGTCGGCAATGTAAAGCGCTCCGTCGGGCCCAAGTTGTAAGTCGACCGGTCGGAACCAAGGATCATCGCAACTGAGGAAGTCAGGCTGTGCGACCGCGGCATACGTCGACCCCCGCGCCTCCAACCGATCATGATTGATTCGGCCCGTAACGGGATTACCGATGAATAGCGAGTCTTGATACAGTGCCGGAAACTGGTCGGCGGCATAAAAGGCGATGCCGGCGATACCCGTCGAACCGTGATGGTGCGACATGATCTGCGGTCCAAAGCCCAAGCCATCGTGCGGTCCTCCCAGACTCGGGTAAGTTCCGCCGCGGAGTAGCAAGCAGGCCGGTCTGGAATGGGAATCCGCCGTGTAAACATCGCCCCTTGGATCGAAACAAAGGCCGAAAGGATTGGCCTGGCCAAAGGCAAAGTGTTCGATGCGAGAACCGTCCGGTTTCATTCGAAACGTGTTGCCGCCGCGCAATGTAATCGTGTGGCCATCTGTGCCGGTCACAGTCGACGTATTGCCCTCGCCGTGGCAGGCGTAGACCCAGCCGTCGATCCAACGAGTGAAAGCATTGGGCATGCCATGCGTATCCGCAAAGTCAAAACCAGGGTAAGCAATCTGCGAAGACTCCGCTCGCCCGTCATCGTCCTGGTCTAAGAATCGCATGATGTTCGGGATGCTGTACGCCAACATCCCTCCCGGAACCGGCGTGATGCCAACCGGGATATTCAATTGCGAAGTAAGCACTTCGACTTCGTCGAAACGTCCGTCACGATCGGAGTCCACCAGCCTTGAGATCGTATCTCGGCGAGCTTTGTCGGCCGGGTGCGGGTATTCGATCGAACTGGTCACCAGCATCCGACCCGCGGCGTCGAAGTTCACGTTGATCGGTTTGTGAATCCACGGCTCAGCGGCTACGAGTTCGATTTCGAACCCGGGTGGCAGATGAAAGAGCTCTTTCTGCGCGGCAGGAGAGAGAGGTGGAGTTTGCGCGATGAATCGCGAGTGTGGCTCGTCCGAGAATCCCGGTGCGATCAGCGAGACCACGACCAGTGGTGACAGCCACGCTATGGCTCTCTTGACACTTCGGCGGCGTGGCTTTCCAGACCTGCAATTCGGTTGTCGGGAGTATTGCATCGTTCTTTCCACATTGGCTCAGGTCCATTATCCGCTACCAGAGTCCAGGCGTCGACACGTGGCGATTGTCAACCGAGGGAAGCGTATCCACTTTGCAGGAACAAGAACTGGGCCGTTTACGGTCCTTTCGCGGCGTAGCCGCTACTAGTGCCAAACGGTATTTCGGATGTTCTTTGACATCTTTGAGAGTTTACAGTCGAACGAAATGCTTTGAGAGTTTACCTTCGAACGAAATGCCAAAACCGTAAAGACCCAGCAAGCTGGGTTGAAAGTCGCCACCGACAAAACGGAAACGCTCCCCACTCGAGTCACTGTTGACGCTCCGATTCGGCAGGCTCACAGTCTGGACTTTTGTGAATTCCCTCGCCCAACTGTTGACATCCGACGCGATTAGTATCAACAATCTAGCCTAAGTCGACTGTTGTTGACCAGTTTAAGGCGTTCCGCCCGTGGCGGTTTTGGATACCGGACGCGCCGTCGCGGCGAAGAGTGAGTGGCCGGCTTCTTGTCGCAGCAGGGATGTCGTAGCGGAAATGATGTGTTGTCAGGAGTTTTGAAACCATGAGAAGCAACATGACGTTTCATTACAGGCTGCTTGGCTACCTTGAGATGAGCTTGGTCGCCTTGGTCCTGCAATCGGCAACGACGGCGGCCGCGGACGAGTTGGCGGATGCTGAAGCTGCTGTCAAGAAGGCCGCCCAACAAGAGGTAGCGGCGACGGCGGAGTTAGACTCGCGGGCCATGACGCACGCGGCGACTCGTGAGATCGCAAGAGCCGAGCAACGGCGGTGCGCGGAGGCTTTGCAAAGACTGGCCACGGCGAATGAAGACTTGGAGCGAAAGATTGCGGAGAAATCGCCCGAAGCTGAAATCATCGCTGCTCGACAGCTGGTCGAGCAACGGCTCGATACGATGCGGGTCGTCGCGGAGCGCTTGGTCGCTGATTCCTTGGCTCACGATCAAGCCGCCCAGGAATTTATCGTGTCGCAGAACACGACACAGAACAAAGGCATCGCTCTGCGGGCTGCCCAACACGCGGTGTTGGAACTCAAAGCCAAGGCGGACAAGAAGGCTGTGGCTGAAACCTCGCGGCGAGCGGTTCATGAAAACGAAGCTCTGATCGCGTGGGAGAACAAACTGTGGGCCGACGAGCAAAGAGATCGGATGCAGGAAACGGTGGACATCAACGACGGTGCAATCCAAGTTGCCGCCAAGCTGGCTGACGCCGAGCCGGATGCGGAAAGGAAGAAGAAGCTCGAAGGATTCATCAAAACCGAAACCGAACGCCGGGATGCGATGGCGAAGCTGGTCGCCGGAAGGAAAGCCGAGTTTGACGATGCCGATGCCAAGATTTATCCACCGCGCGCCGCGGCGCTTGGTGGTCTGACACCGCTCGACCCGAGCGATTGGGACTATGCCAAGGCTAGGCACTTGTTGGCGCGAGCCGGCTTCGGCGGTACGCCGCAAGAAGTCGAACGGTTGTGCGCGATGGGGCCGTACAAAGCCGTCGACCATCTCCTGCAGTTTCACGAACAGCCGGCTGCCGACGCGCCGCTGGACATCACACAGCCCTTGCCGACGGATCCGTTCGAGTCGCAGCTGCGGAACCGGTTCCTCCGCAGGCGTGCGGCGTTGGCGCGACAGTCAGCCGAGAGCGGCCAAGCGGCTCGGCTGCGGCGATGGTGGCTGCAGCGAATGGTCCAGTCGCCGCGTCCGCTGGAAGAGAAGTTGACTCTGTTTTGGCACGGCCTGTTCGCCTCGCAGTACAGCGTGGTGAGTAACAGCTACACAATGTACAAGCAGAATCAGATGTTCCGCGAACATGCCGCGGGGAATTACGGCGCGATGCTGTACGCGATCGTTCACGATCCGGCCATGATTCGCTACCTGGACAACAACAAGAACGTCAAAGCCAAGCCAAACGAGAATCTGGCCCGCGAGATCCTGGAACTGTTCTCGATGGGCGTGGACCAAGGATACACAGAAGAAGACATCATCCAGGCCGCTCGCGCACTGACGGGCTATAACTTCGACAACAAGAGCGGCGGATTCCGATTCATCCACGCACAGCACGACACGGGCGACAAGACGATCTTCGGCCAGACGGGACCTTGGACCGGCGACGATCTTGTGCGGCTCATCCTCGACCGGCCGGAGACGTCCGACTTCGTAGCCCGCAGGCTGTTCGAGTACTTTGCGTGCCAGGATCCCAACCAGGAGACCATCGACCGGCTGTCAACCGTATTGCGGGCGCACAACTACGAGCTGGAACCGATGCTCAAGAACCTGTTTTTGTCCGAGGAGTTCTACTGCGAGCGGGTGGCTGGCTGTCAGATCAAGAGTCCGGTCGAGTTAATGGTCGGCACGCTGCGCGATCTGGGTGTCGAGCAGGTGTCCGACTACGGTACGTTGGACGCTGCGATTCAGCAGATGGGCCAGCAGTTATTCGAGCCGCCCGATGTCAAGGGTTGGCGCTATGGCCGCACGTGGATCAGCTCCAGCCGGTTGTTTGTTCGTTACAACAGCGTGGCCGATTTGATCAGTGCCGTCCCGCAGCCGGATCGACAGGGCATTGATGGTGTGGCGATTCTGGAAGCGAGCGGCTGCCAGACCTCCGCGGAACTTGTCGACTACCTGGCGAAAACTTGCCTGATGAAACCGCTCAGCCCGGACAAGCGCACGGAGCTGATCGGCTTCCTGGGTGAATTGCCTCAACGTTCAGATTGGGCGAAGCAAGGCGAGCAACTGAATGAGAGATTGCAGGGCGTGCTGATCCTGATGCTCAGCATGCCGGAGTATCAGATGGGCTAATCAATCCCATCCAATTGCCCCTAATTTCATCGGCCCTGAGTGGCTTCATCGGCGCGCCCTTGTGAATTCGCTCCTACGCGGCCCGTGTCGCCGCGGTATCGACCGCCTCATTTGCCGGCCTCCGCTTGCAGCCACTCCAGTGGAAACCGCGCGAGCGTGATTTGTTGGTAGCCGTCCTTTTCGTAAAGGCAGCCAATGTCTCCGTTGGGAAGCACGCTCAGACACGAATAGGCACTGCCGCCCTTGTGTAGCAAGCGTGCATGCGTCCATGTCGCTCCGTCATCATAACTGGCTCGAATCGTCAATTCTTGACGCGCGTCGGTGTTGGCGGGATTCGAGAACAGGATGACACCGGGCAAGTCGTTGCCGGGCCAGCGATATCGTCGGATGCTGGCCTGACAGATCGGCTCGATAAGCGCGGAATCAAAGCCCTGCGATTGCCACGTCAGGCCACCATCGTCACTTAGCGCCACTTGGCGGCTCTTAGTGGAACGATCGTAGTTTCGCATGTTGAGCATCAGCCGACCGTTGGCAAGTTCGACGACTTCGCATTCGTTGACCTGATGTTGCGGAGTTCGGCCGCCCAGTTGCCAGGTCTTGCCGTGATCATCGGAGTAAATGACGTGCGAGTAATAGTGTTCGGTATCGGCCTCGATATGATCGCAAGGAATAACCAATCGGCCTGTGTGGGGTTCGTGCTGTATCTGAATCCCACAGCCCGGTCCGGTGGCGTACCAAGTCCAGTTGGCCTGCTTCACATCGGTGGTAATCTCGCGAGATCGACTCCACGTCAGCCCGTCATCCGTGGATGAAAGGACGAAGACGCGGCGCGTATCCTCACTGGTCTGTTTG
>CAUJKL010000392.1 GCA_963204995.1 Planctomycetota bacterium
CGGCAAAGTGAAGCAGGTGCTCGAAGAACAGGACAGCTACCAACACGCTTGCGCGGCAGAGTTCGCCAAGGCCGGGTATCTGGTATTCGCGATGGAGAACATTGGTATGGAACCCGGCAGCGACACGCATCTCGATCTCGATCGCATACATCGGCTCGAAGGCTACGGATGGTACAGCTTACTGTTCGCCCATCAACGCCTGCTGCTCGATCGAGTGTACTCCGATCCGGAGGTCGATTCGCAGCGAGTGGGTGTGACGGGCGTTTCGACCGGTGGCCTGTTGGCACTGAGCGCCGCAGCGATGGAACCGCGAATTGCGGCGGCGAGCGTCCAAGGAATCTTCGGCAGCATGCGAGTCAGCTTCATTCGCGACCGGAACCATCACTGCTCGTGCGGGGCAATCCCAGGTCTGCTGCCCGAGTTCGATCTGCCCGAATTGGCGTTGCTCGTTGCGCCGCGGCCTTTACACATTTCTAATGGAGCTACCGATGGCTTCACGCCGCAAGAGGCCGAACGTTGCCTGAAACTAATTGAACCGATTTATCAACGGTCTGGCGGACAAACGCCTCAGTTCACAATCTCGCCCGGCGGGCATGCCTTCGCTCTTTCCCCGGCACTAGAGTTTTTCCACGAGAATCTATGATGAGGGTGTATCGCCAGCGTCGGCATCATGAGCAACCACATCACCGACCAGCAACTCGCCCCGCGTCGTCATAATGGCCCAATCCAAAGCCATCGACCGCATTGCCATCATGTTCGGTGCCGACGAGAGAGGCGTTGAGGGAGCAAAGGATGCGTTATGGTGGGTATCGGTGGCCGGGCTGTGTGTGAACTCGGCTCGCATGGTCGAGGCAGATGTTCGACGCATAATTCGTCGGAAAGAAATTGCTCAAAAGTGGTCCGTCCGCAGCGCACAAGCGAGTCGGCCTCCGTTTGTCGGATGCATCCTGACGCAGCGCCACTGGATTGTTGCGAGCGATAGCTTCTTCGTTCGGGTTGGCAGCCGTCTATGAAGTAATCGGAATGCGGTTGAAGGAAATCGCGTCTGGCGTCCCAGCAGCAGGTATTCCGCCCAGGATATCGCGATTCTACTCAGATGCCCCGCCGCTACTTCGGCTTGTGACGGGACTGGCGGAAGGAGCCGACGCACTTGCGGCCGAAGTGTTCTTGCAGCAGCCCGCAGAGGAGTCGTTGCGAGTGGAAATGGCCGCAGTCTTGCCGTTTGACGTCGCGACCTATCGCAACAGCCGGACCACGGATTTTCGGACCAAGCTCGATCAGTTAGCCGACCGCTGCTCGTACATCTTGCAACTCGATGGAATCTACGACAAACCGACGCCGGATACTCACGCGGCTAAACGTCGAAGATCTCGTGCTTACCGAGCGCAAGCCATGATCTTGCTTCGGCATTGCGACGTGATGCTGGTTGTTGCCGACAGTGCGTCGGAAGGGCGAGCCGGCGGTACGCTGGAGACAGTTGAGCGTGCATTGGACCATGAGATCCCGGTCGTGCTGGTTGACTCGCACGGCAGCGATATCTTGCTATTGGAACCTGAGGACGATCTTGAGGAACGCTTAGCTGTAGGCGTGCGTTATAAGCCATCAAACAGAGAGTGGCGTAAGAAGCTTCAGCAGTGGATTGATGTCATCGTCGCGGACCCGGATTCAATATCGACCTCGGAATCGCAGCAAAACCTTCGACTCGGCTGATTCCGGGAATACGGTGCGGGTACGGCATCAGGCGGAAGACGATTTGCTGGATGAATTCTTTGATCCCGACACATCGGCCCCGCGCCGGACTGCTGATGGCTCGCGTTTTCAGTCGATTCGCGAAAGGTGCTGGAATTGGTTTCACAGCCGCTTCGAGCCAAAGCCTCCGATTTCAATTGCACGTGATCAGCCGATTGCCCCATTCGATGTGTTTCGAAGCAGAGCGACCGAATTGAACTATCATTACGCCGGGCTATATCGCGGCACCTTCTTTCTGAATTATGTCTTGGCAGTCCTGGCTGTGATGATTGCTTCGTTCAGCCTGTTACTGTTGGGAATCTCGGAGTGCGGCCAGCACGAAGAGGACGGAGCCACTGCCAAAACGGTGATCGACCAGGCCCGTCGTGGCGAGCCTGACGTGCAGCAGCAGAACGAACATCCGCCAGAGCGGCAAACGCCCGTTAGCGCTCATGGCGACGGCGACTGTGCGAAAGTCGGCCCATCCGGATTGCTTCTGTTGGCCTTGACACTACTAAAGCTGGCGTTTGTCTTCGCGATCTTTTTCAACACGCATCGAGCGAATCACGGCGAATGGAACAACAAGGCAATTAACTCCCGGTATTTGGCGGAACGATTGCGCATGTCGTACTATTTGCCGCTCATCGGCAGCTTCCAACCGCCAGCCGCTGCCCAGACTCAGTTTGCCTCCGGCGTGCTTCGGCAAAGTTCGATCGATTGGTTGTTCGATGCGATCGTGCGGAGCGTTTCGCCCGCCGACATAGCAGAATTATCCATCGACGAGCCCTCCGACCGCAGTTCCACCGTCCGCATGCTGCGCGTCGTGCCGGCACGTGCGTTGCAAGCCGCGCGCGAGTCTTGGCTTACAGGCCAGATTGCCTATCACAAGCGCAACGCCAAGGCGATGGATCAATTGAGCAGCCAGACGGATCTGTATGGCAAGCGGCTTAACATTTTGGTGATTGTTGTCGTGGCATTCGATGCGGCGGCGTTAGCGTGCGAGGCGCTGGGGCTCTTTCCCGCCTTCGTTCACGAGCACATCCATCCCTACACGCCCTATTTCATCTTTGTGTCTGCCGTCCTGCCTGCTGCAGTCGCCGGTCTGAACGGAATTCGATTCCAATCGGAAGCGCGGCGTCTGGCGGATCGTTCGCGCGCGATGCAACGTCTTTTGGAAGGGAAAGCCGAACGGGCAGCCGCCCTAAATCGGATTATTGAACAGGAGTCGCAATCGCCCGAGACGAACTTGGAAAGTTGGGCACCCGATGTGCTGCGTCTGGGCGAAGCCATCGCGCGCGACATGGTCGAGGAGGTTGCCGAGTGGTCCGTGGTGTACGCGAAAGATC
Source organism: Planctomycetota bacterium (assembly GCA_963204995.1). Lineage (GTDB taxonomy): Bacteria > Planctomycetota > Planctomycetia > Pirellulales > Pirellulaceae. Next base: position 3,075 of record CAUJKL010000392.1, read on the forward strand.
TTGCAGAACCATGATTCTCGCACGGTGTTGACTCTGGAGGGATGGCCGAAGAGGATCCAATCGTCTTACCCGCGGAACACTTGTTCCAGCGCCACAGTTAAGAGTATCCTGTATCTCTTGTTTTCCGTGTTCTGGGTTGCTCAATTCGCACAACCGTCATCCTCACTTCAGGGGCCGCGCATGAAACCTCGCATTTTCATTTCAGCGGTGTCGTCCGAGTTGAAGACGACGCGTCAACTGGTGGCGAATGTGCTGTTGCGGCTGGGGTACGATCCGGTCTGGCAGGACATCTTCGGGACCGAGTCCGGCGACCTGCGGCAGGTGCTGCGGGAGAAGATCGATCAGTGCGAGGGCCTGATCCAGATCGTCGGCCACGCCTACGGAGCCGAACCACCCACAATCGACCCCGAGCTGGGCCGCGTCTCGTACACGCAGTTCGAGTTCCTGCACGCTCAGCAGCAGAGCAAGAAGACGTGGCTGATCTTCGCCGAAGACGGCTGCACGCGAGACACGCCACTGGAGCAACTCGACCTGCCCCGCGACGCCGACCACCCCGACCCGGCCGGCTACCAGTCTGAACGCCGAGCCCTCCAGGACGCCTGGCGTCAACGCCCCCGCGGAGAGGGCCACCTCCGCCACGGCGCCACTTCCGACACCGAACTGGAACTCAAAGTCGAACGCCTGAAGGACGAGTTCGCCGAGTTTCGAAAGAAATTCGGCGACTGGCAGCAGGAAGTCACGCAAACGCATTCCGCAGTGAAACGAGACACCAGTCGGACCGTCCGGATTCTCGCTGCGGTATTGATGCTGGTCGTGGCGGTTGGCGGTGGAGTCTGGTGGAGGATGCGGACGCCTTGAAGGTGGCCAGCTTGTATGCCGATCGCTGGACGATTGAAACGGCTTTCCAACATCTGACGGAAGACTTGCGTTGTGAGATCAACACGCTGGGCTATCCGAAAGCAGC
>CAUJKL010000393.1 GCA_963204995.1 Planctomycetota bacterium
GAGACCGCGAGGCACCGTTCGACGTTGAACGGCTGCTCGGACGATCAGCGGTTCTCGGACGATTAGCCGCTTGGCGATATCCTGCGGTTCCTCCGAGAACCGGACGCTAACGCGTACCGGCTGATTCGACGAGCGGAAACCGGATGAGAAGCGGAGTGTTCGTGAAACTTGTACGAGAAAGATGTGCTTGATGGTCTGGCGGTTTCTGGAGCGGTGGCGGGGGAGGCGGGGCGCGGGGAGGCGGCGGGTGGGGCGTGCGCGGGGGATGGTCGAGCGGTTGGAGGATCGGGTGCTGCTGGCGGCGAATGTGATCGTCGCGCCGGCGGCGTATGAGTTTCGGGATATGGGGTTTGATGCGCAGACCGGCGAGGTCGGCATCGTCGGCTATGTCGTCGCCGACAACAACAAGACCGCCACCCTGTTTGAATTGAATCCAGATCACGATGCCTTTGTCACCCAATCGCTCGTTGGCTTGGGACCGGACACGCAGGTCTTTGGGATTGCGAGTGATGCAAGTCGCATCGCGGGAGTTTCTAAGAGTTCCGGGTCAATTGATATTGGCGAAGGGACGACGTGGTTACGTTCTTCGCCTGCGATTCCAGAAGGGATTGGATACGTTGCTGGCGCGTGTGCGAGCACGTCAGTCGCGCTGGACGCGTGGAGCGATGGCGTCGTCGGCTATTGTGGAGGCGGCGCGAGAGCGATTGAGTGGACTCCAACGGGCGGCATTGTCGATCTTGGAGGTTCAACAGGCGTTGCCACTGCTTTTGATGTCAGCGCAAATGGCAACATTCAAGTCGGCTTCTCTTCTCACGAAGTCTTCAACGGTGTCGCGTACTACTGGGATGATGCGGGGATTCACAAACTGGAAGACCCGTTCGACCTGGACGGCATCGCGTACGCTGTCTCGCCGAACGGTAATTGGATCGGCGGCTATGTCGGCGAAATCGATGAACTCGACAATCCGTTCGTCAACGCCGCAGTTTGGGATTCGAACCGCGACTTGGTCCTGCTGAAGGACTCTGCCGGCGATCGCTTTGAAGGCCGCGTTCTCGATGTCAGCAATCTCGGTTACGCGGTCGGCGAAACGCTTGACGGTCGAGGCTTCATCTGGCATCCGAGTTTCGATGGCGTGCAGTCGCCGTTCAACGGGGCGCAAATCTTTGACGATTGGCTGGCGGCGATTCCGAGTGGGACGACGCTGCCGTTTGCTTCCAAAGGCGTCGAAGCGATCGCCGAAGATCGCGCTGCGGGGCAACTGCTGTTTGCGCTGTCCGACTACGAACAGCCCGGTGCCTCGGCGTTTATCGAAGTCGATGTGGCGGGCGTGGCGATGCGGCTGGACTATGGCGATGCTCCGTCGGCGGCGCAGAGCGGTTTCGCGGGCAGCTATCCCGTGACGCTGGCCGACAACGGAGCGCGGCATGTCGCCGGATCGCTGCGGCTGGGGGCCGCGATCGATGACGAAGCCGATGGGCTGCCCAGCACGCTGGCCGATGGCGATGGCGGCGATGACGATGGTGTGTCGGTGCTGGCGAATCTGGTGGCGCTCGCCACGGCCGACACGGGATCGAGTCTCCGCGTCGTGGCCTCGGCGGCCGGTGGCGTGGATGCCTGGATCGATTTCAACCGCGATGGCGATTGGTCGGACGCGGGCGAACAGATCGCCACCAACTTCCGCGTCGCTGCGGGTGCGACGACGATCCCGATCACGGTGTCGGCCGGGGCCTCGGCGGGGACGACGTTCCTGCGCGTCCGCCTGAGTTCGCTCGGTTCGCTGCCGCCCACCGGCCCGGCCAGCGATGGCGAGGTGGAAGATTACCGCGTCGAGATCGAGGATGGCACGGACGGCGTGGCGATTCAAACGCAGTCGCTCGCGGGTGACCTGTTGCTCAAGTCGGCCGGCGGTCGGTTGGTGGTCGAGCAAGTGGGGACAACGATCTTGAGCCTGCCGGCCGGAGCCGTGAAGTCGCTGGACATCACGGGCAACGGCGCGAGTACGCTGCGGCTGGACCTGGCCGCGGTGCAAACGGCCGTCGGCGCGAGCGGGACGCTGCGCGTGCGGCACGATCAAGCGGATCGCGTGGAATATGGCAGCGGTTGGAAAGTAGAACTGCCGCGGCTGGTCGACGGTGTGTTCCTGCAGACGCTGACTCAAGCCGGTGCGACGGTGTTGGTCCAGAACCCCACCGCCTTCCAAAACCCGCTGCGGCCCCTGGACACCGACGGTTCGGGAAGCATCTCGCCGCTGGACGTTTTGCTGATCATTAACGAACTGAACCGGCCCGACGGCCGCCGCGAGCTAACGGTGCCCACGAACTTGGATGGGGTCACCTCGTTTGTGTTCTTCGATACGTCCGGTGACAACTCGATCACGCCCTTGGATGTGTTGTTGGTGATCAATTTTCTGAATGCGGCCAGCGGTGCCGGTGGCGGCGGCGCTGAAGGGGAATCGCCTGCGGCAGATCGTTGCCTCGTGAGTCCCTCGGCGGACGTTGCCATGCCTTTCCCTCTGTCGAAACGCAATCGTCGCGATGTGCTGGACGAAGTGTTTGCGTTCGATGCGGATCTGTGGTGGTAGCCATTTGGAGTGCTCCGACTTGTCGGAGCTTTCTTTCTGAGCCCGAGTGGCGTGAGGTGGGCCATCGCGGGTTCTAAAATTGGAAAGCTGGGACGAGTCCCAGCACTCCAAAAACGTGGAAAGCCATCGCCGTCGCATCGAGATACCGGCTTAATCCCCATCCGTGCAATCCGTGACATCCGTGGTTAGAGCTTACAGGAAACGAACCACGGATCGCACGGATAACACGGATCGACACCGTCAGACATCGAGTTCCACCTCCTAATCGGCACATTCTGTCCAGATTGTCATGCTGGCATTACCAGCACAACAGAAACGTGAGATTTAGCTTCTTGTGAGCGATCCAGATGAGTGGCATACTGGATTAACCCTGATCTCCGAACACAACCCTCTCACATCCTTAGAGGCAGAACTATGAACAAGCTTTTCTCCGTTACGCTCGGCGCTATCGCAGCGGCAACGCTGTGCGCTCCAGCGTCCGCCCAACAAGTTATTGGCCCGATCATCACTTCGTATCGCCCGATCGCCGAGCAGGAACCAACGGTCACCTACTCGCCCGTGATCGAATCGGCAACAACGACAACGAACTATGGTCCGGTGGTAACCTACTCCCCGGTAACGCAGCTCGCGACGACGGCTTACTATCAAGGCCCCTACACTGTGGCACGACCCATCGTGCAACCGGCAACCACGTATGCGCCGGTTGCTTCCGCTCCGGTCGTCACGTATTACCCGGCGACTCCTGCCTATGTGGCCCCTGCGCCTGTCGTGACCTATCGCCCCGTCGCGCCCGCCTATTACGCTGCACCAGCCCCGGTCATTACCTATCGACAGCCCGTGACTGCGTATGCGCCGACTCTGCCATACTATGGCCCGAACACTTACAGCGTGTATCCAGCCGTCCCCACGGTCGTCGCTCGTCCGGTAATCGTCAGCCCGAAAGTGTATTACCCTGGCCAGCCCATCCGAAACGTGCTTCGCGCGATCACGCCGTAAGCGTCGATCGAACCGTCAACATCAACCAGACTCCTCGATGTCAACTTGATATCGAGGAGTTTTACTTTTGTGCCCGCTCTAGAACCAGTTTTCCTTGCTGGCCACATTCTGTAACGGTTGGCCGGCGACAAAGCGGCGAATGTTGTCGAGCAAGACTTCCAAGTGACGCTCGGCAATGTGAACCGAGCAGGCGGCCACGTGCGGAGTGATCAAGACGTTCTCGAAGTTCCACAGCGGATGATTGACCGGCAGCGGCTCCTGTTCAAAGACGTCCAAAGCAGCACCTGCGATCTCGCCTGCGTTCAGTGCTTCGCAAAGATCATCGAGCTTGACGATCACACCGCGGCCGATGTTGATCAGATACGCCGATCGCTTCATCTGCTGAATTGTCGCTCGGTTGAACATTCCAGCGGTTCGAGGCGTGTGCGGTGCGGCGATAACGACGAAATCACTTTGTCCTAAAAGATCGGCAAGTCGCTCTAGCGGCCACAACGATTCGACGCTGTCAGGTTTGTCGGTTCGCACGGGATCGACGGCCAACACTCGCATCCCAAACGCCTTGGCACGCTTAGCAATCTCGGCACCAATCGCGCCGAGGCCCACGATACCAACCGTACAGTCGCTCAAGTGCAAGTGCGATCGGTCCATCGCACTGACCACACCAGGTCCGGCACTAAACGAGCTGCGAGCCTGCTCGCCGCCGATCGGCTCCCAATGTCGAGCCATCTGTTGACGCAAGTAAGTGTGTAGATGGCGAGCGAAGCACAAGATGTAGCCGAAGACATGATCGGCGATCACGTCAGAAAACAGTCCTCGCATGTTGGTCAACGTGCAAGGATGTGCGACCAACTCGGGAAAGACGTAGTGTTCGAGGCTGGCGGTCGGTGATTGCACCCAGCGCAACTTCGTCGAGACCGCGAGCATGGCAGGCGTTAACTTGCCGAAGAACGCGTCGGCGTCCTGGATCGCGTCGATCGCGACTGCTTCTTCGGCAACGTTTGCGACGAGCATCGCGCCGGCTGCATCCTGGATACGGGCCAAGCGTTCTGGTTCGACTGCCGGAAAGATCACCAACTTCATCGCGACACCTTTGGTTCAATAGGACGTGAAGTCCTCAGAGGTTACCGCAACGTGAAGTCCGGTCCAATCCCTCTTTGCCCGATCAGTTCGGCGAAACGCTCACCAGCAGAACGTCCACGTTTCGTAGCAGGCCCAGCGGCACCACGCTCCGTAGTCGAACCACGTCGCCCAACTCCTCTCGCACCAGGATGCATCGGTCTCGCTCGTTTTGATCACAAGCGAGGCAGGAGGTTTGTGCAAGGGACCGATGGTTCTAATCAATTCAGCCGGGCTAATTGCGTACGCTTGTTCGAACTCAAATCGGTCACTGGCTGCGAGAGTCGCGGCGGCAAAGTGGGCACAGTGAATTCCATCAAACTCCTTGCCTCTCACATAACCTTTGACCGAGTAGCGACGTCCGATCTGAGATGCCGCATGGTTGTGCATCCGCGCGATCTGTAACTCACTGTAGCGAGTCTTGGGTTCCAGAACCGACACGCGTACGGGCCGAGTGCGGTCACGATTTAGCTCGCCCAGTTCGCGTTGATACTCCGCCAGGCGAAGTCGCCGGACTTTGGCTGGGGTTGCCTCGTATACCCACTCGGTATCACTGTGGTTAAACACGAC
>CAUJKL010000394.1 GCA_963204995.1 Planctomycetota bacterium
GCAGTACGATCGAGCCTGGAAACTTTTCTACCGAGATAGGCTTCTTGAGATTCGCGAACAGCTCGAATTGTTGGAGTTCGTCCGAGCGAAGTATCTCGTCTCCCGCGCGCGGCGCGAGTTCCGCTTCCGGCTTGGCCGAGATCGTTGCACGCGACGTGACTGTCAACGCAATGCTCCTTTGCTCTCTGTAGGTTGGCCTTCCGAGGCCGACCGGAATAATGAATTCTTCGGATTGCCAGAGCGGCTATCGTTTGGCGGCGTTACGAATCATGCACAATATCTTCGGCCCGAAGGGTCGGCACAACCACTGCCGGGGCTGTCAAGCCTCGGAACGATTGGAACATTGAACTCAAAGCCCTGATAGGGGCGACACAGTACACGGTGAGTCCGCTGTGTCGCCACTATCGGGGCTTGGTTGGGATTTGAGTTCGCAGCCGGGGCCTTACGGCCCCGGCAAAGGCTGTGTCAGCCCATTCGGGCTTGTTTTCGACGAAGGCATCGAGTTAGGTCAGGTCTCGGAGGGCCATTGTACGTGCGATCACAATTAGTGTTCTAATAAATGTGGCCCGTCCGTTCGATAAGAACCATCATGACGTGTTTCTCGGCACGACAGCACTTGCGGGCCTATTCGACCAACTGCCGCAGCGGGAGTGGCAATGCGTTCCAAGTTTCTTGGTACGTCAACTCCAGCGGCAGATCTACGTAAAACTCGCCTTCGAGAAAGAGCGGCATCGTCGGCAGCGCTGCCCCCACGGAGATCGGTTCCACGTAGGCCGTCTTGGTCGGCTCGGTCTGATACGAAACGATCGTTAATGGCAAACCGGTTGGCAGTTCGAATGAGTGTTCCGTGATTTCACTCCAGATCAAGGCGTGTATCCCTTGCGGATCGCGCGGCCCGGGTGGAAAAGGATCGACGACCAACAAATTGATCCCCTCGAACAGTAACTCGGCGGTTTTCTCGACAAAAGTTCGAAGGGCGTGCGCCGAGTCCTTATTACCAGGCGACACGATCTCGATCACGGCGAGCACCTTGCCCAACTCATGACGAATGACGATGCGATTGGCTTTTTCGGCGTAGCGTTCGACATCGGCGGTCATCACGATGCTGGTCCTAGGTTTCGCCTTCGGCTCCGCCAACGAAACGACGCCAGGCGTCGCGTTGCCGGGAAAGTCTGGGTTGCGATTCAAAGTCACCACGTCCGGGGCTGGACCGCCGATGATTTGTTCGGCCATCGCGAAGAAGCCCGACGGTAATATGCCAGCATTCAGCCTATCCATAATCGATGCGACCCACCGATAGTGGAAATTGTGATACGTTCCAGATCGTACCTTCGTCCAATCGTGCATGGGCATGGCAGCACCTCCTCGGATCGACAATCACCGCTGAAGCAGATGGGGCCCGTCGGTCTGATAAGATCCATCATGGCGCGAGGACCGGTGTCTGTGCAACCACGACAGCCAAGTTTGCTTGCTGATCAGGATACCAGAATAGTCGACTCCCCAAGTCCCCTCCTCAGAAAACCTCGGCTCGCCATGAAATGCCGCCCCGCCGCCGACGTAGCCGAAGGAATAGTGTTTGTTCAGCGAAGGCTTGGCCAACTTGCTCTGCGTTTCAGGATGCCCCGATCGATGTGAGTGATCAATGCAGCGGTGTTCGAGCGAAGTGTGTGGAGGAACGAGCGGCTGGTTACACGCAGAACAGCCGCTGCAGATATGTCCGGAAGCCGTTGTCAGTTCCGAAGCTTGCGACTCGCGAGGCATCGCTGCCAATAGGAGGAAAGCAAGGGCGACGCAACGATGAATCGCGGCGATACCATTGATTGGAGTGTTCATCATCCTTGATCCGTGGTGAAATGTTAGCGTGCGAGCGGCATGTCGTGAAGCATTTTGGACTGCTGTGACTTGTCACAGCTTTAGTATGCGGCAGAGCCGCTTTCTGGAACGATGAATGGCCGAGAAGACTAGGAATCAGTATGCGACAAAAATGGGAAAGCGGCGACAAGTTGCCGCAGTCCAAACTCTATCCTCGTGGATTGCGTAGGAATTTCTGAAACGGCAAGCGTGTGTCGCGAACAAAATATTGATCTGCTCGCAACGCGGCGGGCACTTCGAACCCGATGACTGCTGAAAACGTAACGACATCGTCCTGGTCCACGCCGTCACCACTCGCACCAAAACCGCCAATCAGTTTCCCGTCCTTATAAAGCGGTGCGCTGCCGGGGAAGAAGACGATTCCATTTTGGTTGGCGATGTTGTCGGGATCGCGGAAATTTCGGCCGGGGTTAAACGCATCGAACCCCAGCACACTCGTGTCGCTTGTTGAATAGACCGACGCTGGCAAAGCCGGCCCCATGTTCTCGCCGGTCGCTGGATCGACGCCGGGATCCAACAAGATGGAAAAAGCCCCGGGTCTTGAACCATCGACTCCAGACGGATACCGCGGCTCGCTCAAGAACCTAAACGTGCGATTCGTGAACGCGGCACCTGCCGGAACGTTTGGATCGGGAACTCCGTCGCCATTGTCGTCGACGCGGTCGGCGGCAACGAGTTCGGCGGCATCCGCGTAGTAGGCCGTGTTGCGGGCTTTGGCAACCGCAACGTCAATCGAGAAGAAAGTCGCATCGGGCATCCGGTAAAGACCCAAGACGTTTCCATCGAGATCGGCCACCGAGAAGACCATTCGCGTGCGGCTGCCGATGGGCAAGCGGATGCCAGCTCGGACGAGATTCGCTTCCGTGATCGCGTTCTCGATAATCGTACGGACTTGGGCTTCCGTTATTTGGGGTGTTCCATCTGGATTGAGCAGCGTGGAATCTCGCGGCTCGACCAGCCACTCCTTGGGAACCGCCACGCCATCACGATAGAAATCGCCGGGCACGACGATCTGATCGGCACCACTTGTCGCATCGCCGACACCGACTGCGGCACCAACGGAGAGAAGCGTCACGACGCCGGGCTGCGGATGGGCTGTTGTTGGATTGGGGCCATAAATCTCCAGCGTGATGCCCACGAGATCGATGCGACCGAACGGCAAGTCGTAGCCCTTGGGACAGGGAACACCATCGAGCTCACCGACCGACGCATCGACGCCGATGGTCGCCGCTGCTCCCGAGCTGCCGCAAGCCGCTGCGAATGCGATCCATTCCGCTTCGAGAACTTTCGGCGCGTTGTTTCGCTCGAGTTCCGACTGACCGACTCCAGCGACAAAGCTTTGTTCATACGTGGCGTAGCCGCCCGAACCTGGAAAGAACACGCCGATGCCACCGGCCACAGCCGGCGCACCAGTATCGGGATCCGCTTTGTAGAGCGGGATGCCGCCGGGCAGCGTCGCGATGCCGCGAGGTCTCGCGTCGAGTTTGCGTCCGGAGACGAAGCCGTACGACTCGGGTGCCTCGACCGTCACGCCTGGCTTAAAGTCTGCGCCGAACCGTGTGCCGAGATCGCCCTCGCCGGCATCTCCTGTTCCAAGAATTGCATCCTTCCCGGTATGGATCACACTGTCGCGATTGGTGTGTTCGATGGCGAACAGATCGACGGGCGGCGTGTGCGCAATACCGGGCGGGAAGTGGCCGCCTAAACCGATCGGCGCGACGAAGCCGGGTCCGCGGATGGTTGAGTCGGGATCGGTAATGCTCGGGTTCGATTCGACTTCGCGCTGCGTGATCGTTGACTGACTGACGAAGCGCACGGTACGCGAAGTCAACGGAGCAAGAACGCCACTGCCGTCGCCGTTGGCAAAGAACGCTGCGGTGCGAGCTTTTGCAACGGCTCCATCGACGGCGAAGACAAACTCTGCCGTTCGTTCGTCGATCGCTCCGACTTTGTATTCGGCCAGCACATCGGCTTCGGCGCGGACACCGAGAATCCTGCCGCCGCGATCGACGATCACGATGATGGCGTCTTGGCTGCTCGATGCTGCTGCCGCCCGCGCCAAGAATGTCTTGACGTCCGCTTCCGAGAGGATCGCTCCACCTGCTTCGCCTTCGGCATTCAAGGCGTTGATGACTTGGAGTGCATCGACGGGGCTGATGAACTGATCGCCGTTCACGTCGACGAACTTGGTGATCGCGGACGCAGGCGACTCGCCCGCTGCTTGTGCGAGTTGTCGCGACCCGTTCGCATTCAATTCATTGACGACGAGCAACGCATCGATCGGCGCGATCGCCCCGTCGGCATCGACGTCCGCTGGCAGGAAACTGTTCTGCCAGGGGCTCGCTGCCAGCAACGCCCGGTTCTCGAGTTGCTCGACGCGCAGCCGACAACGATTAGCGTCCGCGTTGCGAGTCCGAGATTTGGCTCTTCGCGCCATAAGAGGCTTGTCTTGTTAAAGTCCGAATTGACATCTTTCGCCTCTTGTGTCGCTTAGCGGCCAACATTATCCAACGAATATAGGGAGACGACGAATGCACACCCCCAAAATTCGTCGTCTCCTTATATTCGTTGGACGATTCTCCGAGGCTAGCACTTTGCGAGGTGTGTCTAGCACCAACTCTCCCAGTCTACCTAGACCAAGGGCCGAATTCACTTTTTTGGTGTTCGGAGCGATTTGCGAACGCACGAAGCACCCACTAACTCTCATTCGGCCCGTAGAATCCGCACGAACGGCTTTATCGATAGAGGACGCATAACCGATACAACCAGAAGACTTTACCACTTCGCGCGAAACTCTGGTGATGATCTGATTCGTGTTCGGTTTTAAGCCATGGGCCAAGCGTATCCACGCTGTGGTCAGCGGGCGCGGCTTGCCGACTCGCTTGGTCTGCTCCTTTCTCGCGCTGGCTGTCATAAGCAGCTGGGTGTTCCGAGAAAACGGTGCAGGGATCGCGGTGCGCGCTCTGTGGGCCGCTCCGCCCGACGAATTCCGGTATGCGCTGGGCGAGTCGCCAGTCGGATTGCGGCGTGGCATGTTTGGTTTGCCGTCGACCGATTACGTTGTCCCACGCGAGTCGATTGTACGACGGCCCTCCGAGGCCGTCGCTCCGCGCCGCCAGGAATCGACGGCCTCGGAGGGCCGTCGTACAAAACAAATACCGCCTCCGGACATCCTGCCCGTAAGTTACTACGCGACGTTCAGCGACGACTTGCCGGAGCCCGCCGAGACTGTCACGCCAGAGCATCACACCGCTCCAGAGAACCTTAGACCCGACGTCCTGCGACCCAGGCCGCGAACGGAACCACGCGAGGAGCTTCCGGCTGGCGAGTTCGAATTCGAACCGTTGATCGATTGGGGTTCTGACGCGCCGCTGGGATTCTCCGGCCCGTCAAGTGTCATGCCGTCCGAGACACAATCGAACAGCCACTTTGTACCTGTCGAGGATCTGTGGCGAGTTGGCTTTCCCGAGTGGGATCGCGATGAGGAGCCAAATACTTGGATGACCGATTCACCTTATATGCTGGGGCGGTTGATCGATCCTTACAATCAAAACGTGTTGAAAGGTGATTATCCAATCGTCGGCCAACACACGTTCTTGAATGTGACTGCGGCGACGAAAGCATTGCAAGAGTATCGACAAGTACCTACACCAACCACGCCGTTTGAAAGTACCACCGACCCCTTCAGCGAAGAATTCTTTGGGAACCCCGATCAATACTTCTACACCGAAAATTTCTTGCTGTCGTTCGATCTCTTTCACGGAGATACGTCGTTCAAGCCCATCGATTGGCGATTGAAGGTCACCCCGATATTCAATGTGAACTATTTGGATGTGGAAGAGTTGGGTGTTGTCAACCCAAACGTAAACGCCGGCACGACGCGTGCTCGCCAAGACTTTGCGTTGGAAGAGTGGTTCTTCGAGGCCAAGCTCGCGGATCTCAGCCCGAACTACGATTTCGTTTCGGTGCGGGCCGGTTCCCAACCGTTCGTTAGCGACTTTCGAGGCTTTATCTTTGCCGACGTGAATCGAGGTGTGCGATTGTTCGGCAACCGCAACTCGAACCGCGATCAGTTCAATGTCATCTGGTTCGATCAGACGGAGAAAGATACTAACAGCCTGCTGAATAGCTTCGACGATCGACACCAAAATACAGTCATCGCGAACTACTATCGCCAGGACTTCATCTGGCCCGGCTACACGACACAACTAAGCTTTCACTACAACCACGATCAAGCGACGACCAAGTTCGACAAGAACGATTTTCTTGTGCGGCCCGATCCAGTCGGCATCTATCAGCCGCATCAGGTGGATGCCTTTTACTTGGGCTGGGCTGGCAACGGACATATCAACCGCTTCAACATCAGCCACGCCTTCTACTGGGCGTTGGGCAG
>CAUJKL010000395.1 GCA_963204995.1 Planctomycetota bacterium
CGATGATATCCACGAACTCCATGAAGCCCTCGATCGTCTCTTGGAAACCTATCGCCATCAACCTAACCGCCTTCATTCATTCTTCCGCGCAGCTCACTTATCCGCATAGTTGTTTTCCATTATCAATGTAAGACTCAGTAGGGCGTTGATGGCGGAGGGAACCCTCAGGGCGAGAGACGACCGACCAATAATCCATTTCGTACCGATTTGCTTTAACTTCGCTGGGGCTGGATACCTTCGCCAATCAGTCGGAAGATCAGATACTTTGATCTCTTCGACAGAGATTGAATCTGGGAGTGTGCCACAAACGGCAATCAAGTCCGTCGGTAGGATGCCGGGCGACACATGGACAAACAACTCCAGGGCCGCAAGAGAGAGATTCTCGGAAGTGTAAACGAGCGGATATCCCTTGTAGTTCCAACGTCCGCCTGTTCTTTCGGCACCGGATCCGCAGAAGACTGACGATTGGTAACTGGACTTGCAAATCCGCCAGACCTTCATCGTTAGCTGTACACTCCAAATTCGATTCGCCGCAGGACATCCATGACGTCTTCGAAACCAATCCCCGTGTCCAGCAGGTCAATGGGACGTTCGCCGTGAAGCGCGGTGTTTTCAGTTAGCAGCCATTCTCTCGCCTTGTCTTTGTCGCCCAGTACTTCTTGCGCGGCAACCAAGACCCTGCTGAACCGGAAAATGAGTTCCGATTCGGACGCTTTGAGACGTGCGGATCGTGCCTTGCGACGGGCGGCTGTGCGTTTGGCAATTCGAAGGGATTTGCAAATCAAATCTTCGCTTACCGCCGAAGATTTGACGACGGATGCAATTACTTCCGATGGCAAGCCCCTTCGAATGATCTCGATAAACTCAAACTCGGATCGCGGCGAGCCAACGACACTGGATCCGCCCATGAACTTCGTTAACGATTGAATGTTTTCCATGTCGATATTATCTGATTGCATGTTGCCGTATGGCATTATTATTTATGCCACGTGACACGTCAACAAGATGGGGCTGGATGTCTCGCTGGCCGACATGGAGCAAGTCGCTGCGGTGGCGACTAAAGCGATTATTCGTGGAGCCATCGAGACGATGGCCGAGGAATAACCTTCATCTTGGTCGCGCCCACAACAGCAAAACAGGTTGGCACGCGATTATAAACCGGTTAAAGTAGCTGTGGATTAGCGTGGTGAATAAACTGCCAGGGAAGCGCCCTGCCGAAGCGACCTCGCTCGTTGTTCGATGGTAAACGCCGACCTAGCCTCCTGGAGGACTGAGGAATGTTGATTGTTCCAACGGTACGTAGAGGGAGCTGCACACCTATTCCGCGATCGCTTAACGTACTTGGTGCGTTGACACTGAGCTGGCTCGTGGCGGCAAGTTGTCTCTGGGCACAAACGCCGGACAAGGCGACGCAGTCGCCAGCCAGCTCCGCCAACTCGTTTGTAATTCCCGCTTTTGCCTTCGACCGAGGCAACGCCAAGACGTTCACGACCAGTTGGGCGGATGCCGAACCGATGGTGGCCTTCGGCGGAGAAAGTCCGATCGTGATCGAATACGATATCGACTTTCCCGCGACGGCTGAATACGCGCTGAGCATCAACTACGCAGCTGCCGACGCCCGGCCCGTACAGTTGTTCCTCGATGGCAAGAGTGTGGGGATGTGTTGTCGCACGGCAACGGGAAGTTGGAATACGAGTGGTGCCAAGTGGGAGTCGACGACCACGTTGACGATTACCCAGGGCAAGCACACGTTGAAGTTGCAGCGTGAAGGTGCGTTTCCCCACGTGGTGAGCCTGAAGTTCGAGTCAAGTGCGGCATTCCCGGAAGGTTGGCAGTTGGTTCGCCCCGCTGCGCGGACACTTGACAGTCCTCCGCCCGTGCCGGCCTATGTTCGTTACACCGTCGACAATGTCGACACCGCCGCATTGCGTCGGGCGATCGTCGATCTGATGGAAACGTTTGGCAGTGCGTATCCTCGCGGCGGCGAATACTTGAAACAATTGGATGGACTAGAAAGCCAAGCTGAGTCATCGACGAACAACTCGGCGGAAGTCTCGCGGGCGCACACGGAATCGCTCGTGGCACTGCGGCGTCAGGCGTTGTTGATCGACAACCCGCTGCTCGACTTCGATCAGCTCTTGTTAATCAAGCGGGCCGCGAACGCGCCTAGCCTCGGTCTGCCGCGTAACTGGGAGAGCAATTCCAGCTTGCCGCACAAAGGCTATGACGACGAAATCGCGATCCACGCGCTCGCCGCCGCCGACAACGACGAGGACAACGAATTAACAACGCTCTTCAAGCCAGCCGATGGCCGCTTCGTCGGCGATCTCGACTTGCATTTTGATGCCGAACGCATGCTGTTCTCGATGCCCGCCGATCAAGGCCGCTGGCAGGTCTTCGAAATCGGCGCGGATGGCTCGGGGTTGCGGCAGCTCACCGGCGAGCAGCCTGACGTCGATAGCTACGACGCTTGTTACTTGCCCAGCGGCAAGATCATCTTCACGTCGACCGCCTGCTTCATCGGTGTACCTTGCGTGTATGGCAGTTCGCACGTGGCGAACTTGTACGTGATGGACGGCGACGGGCAACAGATCCGTCAACTGTGCTTCGATCAAGAGCACGACTGGTGTCCCACCGTGATGAACGATGGCCGCGTGATGTATACGCGGTGGGAGTATACGGATACGCCGCATTCGAACACGCGATTGCTCTTTCAAATGAACCCGGACGGCACCGAGCAAGCGGAGTTCTACGGCAGCAACTCGTATTGGCCCAACTCTTTTTTCTATACGCGCCCCATCCCAGGGCATCCCACCAAAGTCGTCTCGGTGATCGGCGGGCATCACGACAACCCGCGGATGGGTGAACTGGTCATCTTTGATCCGGCCAAGAGCCGTCGCGAGGCCGATGGGGCGGTGCAGCGGATTCCCGGATATGGACAGAAGGTCGAGTCGATCATTCGCGACGGACTGACTAACAACAGCTGGCCGAAATTCCTGCATCCCTATCCGCTCAGCGAGAAGCATTTTCTTGTTTCGTGCAAGCCGACGCCCCAGTCGTTGTGGGGCATCTATCTGGTCGACACGTTCGACAACATGGTGTTGATCAAGGAGCTGCCGGACCACGCCTTGTTGGAGCCGACACCGTTGCGAAAGACACCGGCACCTCCGATCATCGGCGAGAAGGTGGATCTGGCGAAGACGGACGCGACGATTTACATCTCGGACATCTACGCGGGCGACGGCCTCAAGGGCATCCCGCGCGGCACAGTCAAGTCACTGCGAGTCTTCACTTACCACTTTGCCTACCAGAACATGGGCGGCTTGTTGGGCGTGATCGGCATGGACGGCCCCTGGGACATCAAACGCGTGATCGGCACTGCACCGGTGCATGAAGACGGTTCCGCCAAGTTTCTCGTGCCCGCCAATACGCCGATCTCGATCCAGCCGCTGGACGAAGAGGGCAAAGCCGTGCAACTGATGCGCAGTTGGACGACCGCCATGCCGGGCGAGGTGGTCTCGTGCGTTGGTTGCCACGCCTCGCGCAGTGCCGCACCGCAAGCACGCGAGACGTTGGCTCAATGGCGGCCGACATCAACGATCAAGCCGTGGCATGGCCCGACGCGCGGGTTCAGCTACGCTCGCGAAGTCCAGCCGGTGATCGACAAGCATTGTGTCGGATGTCACAACGGTGAGCCGGATTCCAGCGGCGCACAAATCCCAGACTTGCGCGGCACCGAGATGATCAAGGATTGGAGTTCCATCACGCCGGGTAACGGTGGCGCGCACGCTGGAAAATTCTCGGTGGGCTACGCCGAGTTGCATCGCTTTGTCCGGCGACCGGGAATCGAAAGCGATTACCACATGCTCGAGCCGATGGAATATCACGCCGATACGACGGAGTTGATCCAGATACTGAAGCAGGGGCATCACAATGTGAAGTTGGATGCCGAGGCCTGGGATCGGTTGATTACTTGGATCGATCTGAACTGCCCTTACCATGGTACGTGGGGGGAAGAGTTGGACGATCCCGGTCGCCAGCGCGATCGGCGGCGCGAGTTGTTAAAGCTGTACGGTGGAATCGACGAGGATCCGGAAGCCGTGCCAGTGGCGGTCGTGTCGGCGATCGAACCGATTCTTCCCGATCCGCTTCCGGTGGTCGAAGCCACGCATGTTGATTGTCCCAACTGGCCCTTCGATGCCACCGAGGCGCGACGTCGTCAAGCCGCCGCGGGCCGCGCGACGGCTCGGACGATCGAGTTGGGCGCTGGTGTTACGATGCAGCTCACTTTGATTCCCGCCGGCCAGTTCGTGATGGGCAATCCGGCTGGCGCTAGTAATGAACCTCCCGCCACGCGCGTGCAAATTGAACGGCCCTTCTGGATGGCTGCTTTTGAAGTGACGAACAAGCAATTCAATCAGTTCGCACCCGATCACGATAGCCGCGTCGAGTCGAAGAACACGTATCAATTCGGCATACATGGCTATCCGATGAATCTGCCGGACCAGCCGGTGGTGCGGGTTTCTTGGACCGAGGCTATGTCGTTCTGTAACTGGCTTTCGGAACAGACCGGCGAGAAGTTCTCGTTGCCATCCGAAGCCCAGTGGGAATATGCCTGCCGAGCCGGGACCGATACCGCGATGTACTATGGCGATGTAAATGCGGACTTCAGCAAATTTGCCAACATGGCAGACGCCAAGTTGTCGGAATTCGCCAGCGACCCTTACACCGTCGACACGCCGCTCGCGAACCCGCCGAAGTACGACGATTGGATCCCGAAAGACGCGCGATTCAACGACGGTGCTTTGCTGACGGTTGCTCCTGGCGCGTATCAGCCGAACGCTTGGGGATTGTTTGACATGCACGGTAACGCCAGCGAATGGACGCGTTCGATCGCGCGATCTGCCGACGGTCAGGACGACGCAGCGTTGGCTAGAAGAATTGTTCGTGGTGGCTCGTGGCGCGACCGGCCCGAGCGTTGTACGTCCAGTTTCCGAATTGACTACCCGCCCTTTCAACGCGTGTATAACGTTGGCTTTCGAGTTGTTTGTGAAATGGCTGACGAGAAGTAAATTCGAGTTTTGTACTCTTTGGAGTGCGGCGATTCTTCGCCGCTTTGGTATTTTTCGACTTGGAACCGATAATTCGCGAGCCCACATAAGCTGCGGTGACGCTGAAAAAGTGCTTCGCACTGAAGAGCAAAGCGGTGACAAGTCACCGCAGTCCAAAAAAAGGTGCAAAACTCAAAGTAAGAGGAGAAGAGCATGATGAGCCGTTGTATGTTTCGTCGGACTTGCCCGTTGTTGCTTCTGCTCGCGGTTGCGGCCTGTGCGTCGCCTTGGATGTGGGCTGCGGAAGCCGTCGGTCCCCGCACCGAACCGGCGGCCGAGTACTCTCAACTGACCAGCGAACGCATGCAACTGGCTCGTCGAACGTTGGCCTATGTGGAAGCGAGCGTTAAGCAGCCGGAACTGGCGGTGGAACTGGCGGCGTTGGAGCAGCGAGTCGAGACGGCGGCTTCAGCTTCGACCACCTTTCCAAAATCACTTTACGAGGAAGCATGTGACTTGCGGCGACGCATCATCCTCGCACATCCATTGTTGGATTTCGATCGGCTGCTGATCAACAAACGCCCGCCGCCCGGATTCAATCATCAATCCGATCAGTATCTCGGTCGTTACAGTGGTGTCGGCGATGGACTGGTCGTGCTCGATTCGTGGAAACAACAGCCGCGCGAAACAGTGTTGCTCAAAGACCAACTGCCCGCCGGTTCGGTGTTGCATCCGGATCTTTCCTTCGACGCCCAACGGATTCTGTTTTCTTACTGCGACCACACGCCAACCAATCCGACTCGCCGCCGCTTCTTTGTTTACGAAATTGGCGTCGACGGTAGCGGCCTGCGGCATGTGACCGGCACCGAGCTCGATTCGCTCGACGGTTCGCATGGCCGCGACACGGTATTGATCGAAGATTGGGACGCCTGCTATTTGCCGGATGGCGGATTCGCGTTTGTCAGCACGCGAAATCAGGGCGGCGTGCGCTGCCATTTCGGAGACCGTTACTGTCCGACGTATACGCTGTACCGTGGCGAGTTGGACGGCACGGGCATTCGGCCGATGGCTTATGGCGAAGCCAACGAGTGGGACCCCAGCGTGATGCACGACGGCAGCATCATCTGGACTCGTTGGGACTACATCAATCGACACGACACGTTGTTCCAAAGCCTGTGGACCACACGCCCCGATGGCACGTCGCCGGAACATTTCTATGGCAACTACACCCGCAATCCGTGCAGCATTGCCGAGGCACGGGCCATCCCCGGTTCGCGCAAAGTTGTGGCGACCGCGACAGCTCATCACAGCTATACCGCTGGTTCGATCATCGTGATCGATCCCTACCGAGGGCACGACGGGCAGGAACCGATCACGCGGATTACGCCCGAGACGGCTTTCCCGGAAACGGAAGGTTGGGCCGACAGCGCCTACGCCACACCTTGGCCGCTCAGCGAAGATCTTTTTCTGGTCGCTTACTCCGCGGCTCCTCACACGAGTCAGGGCAAGCGACATGCCGCGAACGACTATGCCATCTATTTGATCGATACGCTCGGCGGTCGCGAGCTGGTCTATCGCGACGAGTCGATGTCGTGCTTTTGCCCGATCCCGATCCAGCCGCGTGTGACGCCGCCGACCTTGCCGTCATTGCGTGCCCAGGACTCGGCGTCGGAAGACGCCACCGGCGTCTTCTACGTCCAAAACGTTTATGAAAGCGACGCCGAGATCGAGCCGGGCAGTGTAAAGAGTTTGCGCGTCGTGCGTGTTGATTCGCAAACGACACAAGCCGTTCCACCTCGGAGCACGGTGCTGTTCGAGACGGCCAAGAAGATTCTCGGTACGGTGCCCGTCGCGGAGGACGGCTCGGTCGCCTTTCGCGTGCCGGCCGGCGAATCGCTGTTGTTCCAATTGCTGGACAAGAACGGCATGGCCGTCATGGGCATGCGTTCGTTCACCTACGTGCATGCGGGCGAAACCGTCAGTTGTGTGGGCTGCCATGCCCCGCGTAATACATCTCCGGTGAGCAATCGCAGATTCAACAACGTCACGGTCCATGAGCTGCAACCGCCGGTCGGACCGCAATACGATGGCGGACTCAGTTTCGCACGGACCGTGCAACCGGTACTGGATCGCCATTGCATTCGCTGCCACGGACTGGAGCAGACCGCTGGGGACGTGAACTTGCTGGGGACCATCGAGAATCGTCCCGCCAACGTGAAGGATCTGCTGGCCAGTACGGCGTACAACTCGCTCGTGTCGCGCAAGGGGCTCGTCGCGATGGCGTTGCGGAACCAGGAAGCCGATGCCAGTACCGCCAAGGACTATTTTTCTCATGCTGGTCGGTTGGCCAAGATGCTACTGGAGGGCGACGAGCATCACGACAAGCTCGATCCCGAAAGCTTGCAGCGAATCGTGGATTGGCTCGACTTGAACGCCCAATTCTTTGGCGACTATTCCTGGAATAAGGTTGAATGGCGGCGCGCGGACCCCGAGGGCGAACGGGCGCTGCGCGAACACATCCGCGACCAATTCGGCGCGGAGTTGGCCGAGCAATCATACGCCAGCCTCGTGAATGTGGGACTGCCCGCGGAGAGCCGGATTCTCAAAATGCCGTTAGCCACGGCTGCTGGTGGTTGGGGGCAGATCTCGCGTCATGGCTGGCAGAGCACGAACGACCCCGGTTACGAAAGAATGCGGCAATTGGTCGAGCAATCGATCCAGCCGCTGGCGACTCACGATGTCGACGGAACCTGCGGTCAGCAGCCTTGCGTTTGTGGTTCGTGTTGGGTACGCCTGGCCCCAGAGCCGAGCGGGCCTCTCATCAGCGTTGATGCCGCGCAGGCGATCGGCACGCCGATTCCTGCCGAACGGTATACCGTGGTGCGAGTCGATAGCGAGAATATCGGTAACTACGACGGTCGTGCGGTGAATGCCTTCGATGGCAATCCGGCGACCATGTGGCACACACAGTTCTCTGGAGCGAATCCCTCGCATCCGCACGAACTGGTCATCGATCTAGGAGCCGAATGTAGCGTCGCGGGTTTCCGTTATCTGCCGCGGGGCGGAAACGGAGACATTGACAGCTGCGAGTTCTATGTGAGTAACGATCCGCAGCAATTTGGAAAACCTCAAGCCAAAGGCTCCTTACAGCCGCACGGTTCAGAGCAAGCGGTCAACATTCGTCCCACGCGGGGGCGTTACGTTCTGCTCCGCGCCTTGTCCGAGGCGCAAGGCCAACCTTGGACTTCGATTCCTGAGCTGCGAATCCTCAGCCAGGAAGAACGACCGGACGACAATTCCCCAGTGGAAGGTAAAGCAAGACAACAACCATGACAACGAAACACCAAATCTCACTACGACGAGCGCTTCTGTACGTCACACTGTTCGCAATTGGCTTTGCCTTGTTTCGTTTCGCTTTCGCTGCGGGAATTGAGCAACAAATTGAGGCGTTTTGTCTCGCCATGGTTTGTTCATCACTAGCGATGTGTTGCCCGATTGGTTACTTGATTGCGGGAACGTCAGGAGAATGGAGTGCTACGATCATTGGATTGTTCTTAGGGCTGGTTGGAACGCCCCTTAGTTTGGTGTTAATGAGAGCCGAAGTAGGTGCGTGGTAACACTTCGAGAGTGGCTCTCAGAATTGCCGATCGGAGAACGACTAAACCAAGCCAACTAAGCCAAGCGTCGTTGTTGCTGGTCGTTGCGTTTATCAAAAAACAAGCAGCGAGACCGTGATCGCCAATGTCCACACGCTGGCGATTGCTGCTTCCTGCAAGCCTCGTGTCCGCAGCTTGACGCGATCCCAAGCAGCACCGGCTTGCAACGGTGCGGCAATCGAGAGCGCACGCCAGCAGAAGAACGGCCATAACAGCCCGAACAGCAACGCGCATCGTCCGGCACTGGCTCCGCCCGCCGCAGCCACGACGGGGGCGGCGAGTGCGAGTGTTGCAATCCCAGTAACCAGGGCTGCACGCGACAAGAAGCCTAACTTCCTTTCCAGCACGATCGCCACGATTGCCGATAACGCCGCCAACGCCGCAGCGACGAGGAAGCTGGGGTCGGCATTCAGCCACAACGCTCCGAGCGGTGCGAGTGCGGCCAGGCTGGCCCCGGTCACCAACTGGCGCCGTTTTCGCCTTGCACCGGCCGATAACGCTGCCATGACGAGGAAGGCTCCGATGAACCCGGTCCCCACTAGCATTGCCGGCTCGACGCCATGTTCGGTGCCGATCAGCGTCCCGGAGACGACCGAAATAAAGAGATAGATCCAGGCCCCATGAGCCTTCGACGGATTCGGACGGCCTTGACCCGCAGCGGGCTTGCTTCCCATGATTTCACTCGGTTGAAGAGGTGACTGGCGGAAAAAGGCGGGAGCAACTCGCTGGTTCCAACCGGGCGAATCATGCCTGGCGGCGGCGGGATGGTTGCTTGACGTAATTTCAAACAGTATAAGCAAAGGTTAGTTTCGTGTATATTGGTGAGAGCCTGAGAAACTGCGGCGATGACGCTGCCGGTTGGTGGAGCGATAATACCCTGCGAGGAGACGCCACAATGATACGAACCGCACGACGCATGATGTTACGAGTGAGTGTATTTGCAGCAATGGCCGGCGTCTTGCTGGTGCCACGGTATGAGGCGTTGGGACAGGACACTCCCGCCTCAAAAGTGTCTGCTTCGACAGACTACCGCTCGCCATTCGGCGTGGTCACTTCCCCGGATGGAAAAACCGTCTATGCCACCGATCAAACCGGTGGACGCCTATCGATTCTCGACGCCGCAAAGAGGACTGCCCGCGGCGAGATCGCTTTACGTGGCCGCCCGCAGGGGCTGGCGTTATCGAAAGACGGGAGCACGCTGTACGTCGCCGAGCACGGAGCAAGTAGTGTGGCCGTCATCGATACGAACAAGCAGGCGATCACTTCGCGCATCACGGTTGGATTGTGGCCAACCGCCGTAGCCATCGCCGATAAGTCAAAGCGGCTGTACGTCGGTAATCAGGACCGCGATTCCATTTCCGTCGTCGACCTGAGCCAGAACCCGGCGAAGGTGATCAAGGAGGTGGCTGTGGTCCGCGAGCCAAGTTGCGTCGCCGTCACACCGGACGAGAAGCACATCGTCGTTACCAATCTGATGGCTCTGGGACGCGGCACGGATCCAACCTTGTCGGCTGAGGTGAGCATTATCAGCACAGACACTTTGGCACCGGCGACGGGCGTGAAACTGCCTCCCGGATCAACGATGGTCCCGGGTGTGTGTGTCAGTCCGAATGGAAAGTGGGCTTATGTGGTACATGGGCTGGGCAGGTTCAACCTGCCGATCACACAACTCGAACGCGGCTGGGTGAACACGTTTGGGTTAAGCATCATCGACATTGCTAACGGTTCGCGGCTGGCCACGATGCTGCTCGATGATTTGACGCAAGGAGCTGCGGACCCGCACAGTGTCGTTTGTTCTCAGGACGGCACGCGCCTTTGGATCACTCATACCGGCGTGCATGAAGTCTCTTCCATCGACATTGGCTTGGTCCACGGACTGCTCGAAGGTAAAGTGCCCGAGGAATTGGCGTCACTCAAGGACGGATCGCAAGCCAACATCTGGGTGCAGGTACAGCAGAACCGGGACAGGATTGCGGACCTCGAAAATGATCTGACCGCGCTATACATTGCCGGAGCGATTCGCCGCTTCCGCTCGGGTGGGACCGGGCCGCGCGGATTGGCCCTTTCTCCCGATGGGCAAAACCTGTTTGTGGCCAACTATTTCTCGGGTTCCGTCGCGGTGCTGGACGCTTCGACGGGCAGCTTGCAAGGCAACATCTCGTTGGGGACGCAACCGGAACCCGACTCGGTGCGGCTCGGTGCGACGATCTTCCACGACGCGACGCATGCCTTTCAGCGGTGGCACAGTTGTGCCTCGTGTCACGCGAACGAAGGCCGCATTGACGGTCTGCGATGGGATTTTCTGGGTGATGGAATCGGCAACCCCAAGGACACACTCAGCCTGCTCCACTTCGACAAGACCGAGCCGATGAACCGGCGGGCGACGATGCAGTCCGCGCGCGCTTGTGCGAAGAACGGCCTGGAATCGACGAACATGATCGTGCCGACCGAGAAAGATGTGGAAGACCTGTTTGCGTACCTGATTTCGTTGCGGCCCGTACCCAGCCCGCACCTCACGCCCGAGGGTAAGTTGACCGAGGCCGCCGAGCGCGGCAAGTCGTTGTTCGACGGCAAGGCGAGTTGTGTGCGCTGTCATCCCGCACCGTACTATACCGATAACAAGATGCACAACGTCGGAGTGCTCAGCCCCAACGAACCGGACGGTCGCTATGACACACCGTCGCTGTTGGAGTCCTACCGTACGGCCCCGTACTTGCACGATGGTCGTGCGCTGACGCTGAAGGATGTTCTGACGGAAAACAACTCGGAGAAAAAACACGGTGCCGCGGACTCGCTCAACGAGCAAGAGATCGACGACCTGGTCGCTTACCTACTTTCCTTGTAGCAACGCTTGCGGCGTGAAGTATCAACGTAAAGGAGTTCGATGTCATGACAAAGCGCATCCCGTCTCGATGTAGGAAGTTGCTGGGCGTCTCGCTGATGGGGATCGTCTTGGCGGTGGCACTTCAGCCCGCACGAGCCGACGACGTCGCACGGCATACGCCCGGCGAGTTGCTCTCTTCCATGCTTCAAGGGCCGTTAGATGGCGTCGAGGAAATCGTGTTCGCCACGCGCGTCTCGGGGCGCGATCACTGGTATGTCAGCTTCGGATATTACAGCTGCGACTACGGCGAAGGCGCTGAAAAGAGCTTCGGCAAGTATCCCGACGGCGAGACCTTGCGGGGCTACGGAGACGGCGGACGGTTGTGCCGATTGAATCTTCGCACGGGTGAATTGAAGCTGCTGATCGATGATCCGCAAGGTGGCGTGCGCGATCCTCAAATGCATTACGACGGCAAGAAGATTCTGTTCTCGTATCGTCGCGGAGGGACGGCGACCTACCATCTGTATGAGATCAACGTCGACGGGAGTGGTTTGCTTCAATTGACCGACGGTCCGGATGACGACATCGAACCGACGTACTTGCCGGACGGCGGGATCATGTTCGGCTCGAGCCGCTGCCAACGCTTCGTCAATTGCTGGTTCAGCCGCGTGGCCACGCTGTATCGCTGCGATGGCGACGGTGGCAACATCCGGATGGTTTCGAGCAATAACGACCACGACAACACACCTTGGGTGCTGCCGGACGGTCGCGTGTTGTATATGCGGTGGGAGTATGTCGATCGCAGCCAGGTTCACTTCCACCATCTGTGGACCGTGAATCCGGATGGCACAAGCCAAATGACCTGGTACGGAAATGAGTTTGCTGGCACCGCCATGCTGGATGCCAAGCCGATTCCCGGCACCAATAAGGTCGTGGCGTCGTTTTCACCCGGTCACGGTCGCCCCGAGCACATGGGACACGTCACGGTGGTTGATCCGAGTGCCGGGCCGGACGTCTTGCCGGTCACCAAGCAGATCAGCCAGGGCAACCAGATGTTTCGCGATCCGTACGCGATCAACGAGAACTGCTTCTTGGCAGCCGATCCCAAAGGCATCTTCGTCATGGATGGCGACGGCAACAAGGAGTTGGTGTATGCGCTGCCAGAGGCGTTGCGGCACATGGAGTGTCACGAACCTCGTCCGCTCCAGGCGCGGCCGCGCGAGCCAGTGATTGGCTCCCAGACCGACCTTTCCAAAGAGACCGGCGAGTTGGTGCTGGCTGACATCTATAACGGCCGCAACATGGAGGGCATCGAACGCGGTGAAATCAAGAAGCTGTTGGTGCTCGAACAGTTGCCCGAGCCGGTACATTTCTCTGGAGGCATGGAACCGTTGAGCATTGGCGGCACGTTCACCATGTCGCGGGTGTTGGGAACCGTTCCGGTCGAACCCGACGGTTCGGCCTACATGGAGTTGCCCGCACTGCGATCGTTGTTCCTGGTTGCGTTGGACAAGGACGATTTGTCCGTCAAGCGGATGCAAAGCTTCGTCACCATTCAACCGGGCGAGCGGACAAGTTGCGTTGGCTGTCACGAGCAGCGATCGCGCACCGCTCCGGTCGGCGCGGGGTTGATGGCGTTGAACCACTTGCCTCATCGAGTGACGCCGATCGATGATGTGCCCTCGGTGCTGGACTTTCCCCGCGACATTCAGCCGATTTTGAACAAGCACTGTGTCGCGTGTCACAACCCAGATCGCCGCGATGCCGGCGTGGACCTCAGCGGCGATCACACGCCCAAGTATACGAACAGCTACTGGACCATCGTCCGACGCGGTCTGGTAGCCGATGGACGCAATCAACCTTATTCCAACCGGGCTGCTCGCACGATTGGCAGCTCGGCCAGCCGACTCATGCAACTGACCAACGGCAGCCATCAGGGTGCCAAGCTCAGCGAACTGGAACGAAAAACGATCCGGCTGTGGATCGACACGAGCGCCACGTATCCGGGAACTTATGCCGCGCTCGGTTGCGGCATGTATCCCGCTCCGTTGCCCTACGACATGCTGGCGAATCGGTGCGGCAAGTGTCACGACGGCCAAAGCCGAGACGGACGAGTGGCGAGCAAGTTCGACTTCAGCTCGCTGCAGTCGAAGTGTAATCTTTCGCGGCCCGAGAAGTCTGACCTGCTTCGTGCGCCGTTGTCCAAGGAAGCTGGCGGCCTGGCGATTTGTGGCAACGAGGTCTTCAAGAATACGAACGATCCGGGCTATCAAGCAATTCTCTCGGCGATCCGCACTTCCGCCAATCAACTAGCCACGGAAAAACGTTTCGATATGCCTGGGTTCCGGCCCAATAAGCATTACATTCGCGAGATGAAGCGGTTTGGTATCCTGCCTGCGGACTTGGGAACGGATGATCCGATCGACGTGTACGAGACCGACGAGCGGTATTGGCGATCGTTCTGGTACACTGGTCAATTCAGCGAGAGCCTTCGACCCAGCGAGTAGTCCGCTATGAAGATTGTTAACGACCAGCCCGAGTCGGCGGCGGTTTGCGAACCCCAGGAGCCGACCGAAGGAAATCTGTTCGTCTCGGCCTATCCGCCGTTTTCCTGCTGGAAACCGGAGTTTGTGCCCGGCATCGATCAGGCCCTGCGGACGGTCTCCGCGAACCAACAAGATGTTCCGTTGGGGTTGTACGTTCACATTCCGTTTTGTCTCCAGCGTTGTGAGTTCTGCTACTACCGCTCCTTCGCCGATCCGGCTGCCGATACGATCGATTCGTACCTGAATGCGTTGATCAACGAGATCCGGATTTACGGTGAATTGCCTCGGATAGCCGGGCGGCCTTTGGCGTTCGCCTACTTCGGAGGCGGCACGCCGTCCATTCTCTCGGCTGGACAACTGCAACGATTGTTTCAGGGCATTCAATCGACATTTCCATCGACGGACATCCAGGAGGTAACGTTCGAGTGCTCGCCCAAGACGGCGACTCGCGAGCGATTGGAGAAACTGCGTCAAGTCGGCGTGACGCGGATCAGCATGGGCATCCAGCAACTGAACGACGACGTGCTTCGTCAGAGCGGTCGCGTGCATCTGGTCGAGGACGTCAAGCGAGCGTATGCCGAGATCCGACGTTGCGATTTCGATGTGGTCAACGTCGACCTGATGGTGGGCTTGGTGGGCGAGACAGAGGAATCGTTTCAGAACAGTCTGGACGAAGTGATCGCGATGACTCCCGACAGCATCACGTTCTATCAGCTGGAAATACCGGCCAACACACCGCTGTTTCGTGCGCTGCACAATAACGAAGTCGCCGCGCCTGTGGGTTGGGACGTCAAGCGAGTACGCTTGGCCGATGCGTTTACTACGCTTGAGACGAACGGTTATACATTACGCAGCGCCTATGCTGCCGTGCGAGATCCAGCACGGCATCGGTTTCTGTATCAAGAGCTACAGTATCGTGGTGCCGATTTGGTTGGAACGGGCTTGGCTTCATTTTCCTATGCGGCGGGGACCCACTATCAGAACGTCGGGTCGCTGCGAGAATACCACGAGCGTCTGGCGGCGAATCGTCTGCCTTACAACCGTGGTTATGTACTGAGCCCCGCGGACCAGGCCGTTCGCGAGTTCGTTCTTCAATTGAAACTGGGCAAAGTCGAAGCCAGCTACTTCACGGACAAGTTCGGCATTAGCATCGGCGAGCAGTTCGCCGCACCGCTGCAACGGTTTTCCGAAGCGGGTTGGCTGGCAGTCGATGAGTCAATTGTCACGCTCACTCGCCAGGGCTTACTGCGTGTCGATCGCATGTTGCCTGAGTTCTACTTGCCCCAACACCAGGATGTAAGCTATTGGTAAGAATCGATGGACAGATAAGTGTCGTAGGACGGGTCTCCTGGCCCGTCATGCGACGGACGGGCCGGGAGACCCGTCCTGCCTTGCAACGACTATTCTTCGACCGATCCTAACGTCGCGCCGCGAACAGGAAACACAACGAGGAGATTGAACGATGATCCAACAACCAAATCGCCCGACATCTTATGACGTGATTGTGATCGGTGGCGGGCCGGCCGGTACGGCACTGGCAACGTTCGTGCAACGACAAGGCCACTCTTGTCTGGTGCTGAACGATTCGACGTTTCCGCGTTACCACATTGGCGAATCGCTGATTCCGCATACCTACGGCACGCTCGACCGGCTTGGCTTGCTACCGAAGCTGCGGGAGTCACATTTTCCGGTCAAGCACAGCGTTCGTTTCGTCTCGCCATCGGGGGCAGCTGCCGATCCGTTCTATTTCTCGGAAACGATCGAAGGCGATCGCGCGCGAACGTGGCAAGTCAAACGCTCCGAGTTCGACCAGATGTGTTTGGATAATGCGTTGCAGGCTGGCGTTGAAGTCCGCATGGGCACCAGCGTTCACGAAGTGATGTTCGAAAACGGACAGGCTGTCGGCGTGATGGCACATCAAGGTGCCGAGCCTCCCTCCGCGATCCGCTCGAAGGTCGTAGTCGATGCATCGGGTCGGTCGACGATCATCGGCAAGCAGCTTGGGTTACGCGAGGAGATTCCGAACCTGCAGAAGTCCTCGATCTGGTCGTACTATCGCGGAGGCCAAAGGTTGGCGGGAATCGATGCTGGTGAAACGACCGTGTTCACGATTCAGGACCGCGGTTGGTTCTGGTACATTCCGCTGCCGGACGATATCGTCAGCGTCGGGATCGTCGCCGCACCCGAGTACTTGTTTGACGAATCGAGCGACTTCGAGAAGATCTATCAGCGTGAAGTCGAGCGTTGCGGTCCGCTGTCGGAGCGATTGCAAAACGCCGAGCAGGTAGACATCGTCCGCGGCATCCGCAAGCTCGCGTATCTCAATCGTCAAGTGGCCGGTGACGGCTGGATCATGATTGGGGACGCGGCTGGATTTCTAGATCCGATCTACTCGTCGGGGCTGTTTCTGGCATTGGCGTCGGCCGAATTAGCGGCGAACTGTGTGCATGAGGCACTCGAAAAGGACGATCTGTCGGCTGGCCAATTGGGTGCGTTCACCGGTGCGTTGTGGGACGGCGTGGACGTGGTCTGGCGGCTGATCAAGGCTTACTACGATCCCACGTTCAGCTTCCGCGCCTTCGCGGAAAGACATCCCGAACACCGCGCGGCGTTGATCGATTGTCTGATCGGCGACGTCGTTGGAAAGGATTTGACTCCCTTCCTCGATGCCTTGGCGAAAATGACCCCGCCACCGGCCCGACTGAAGTAGCTCGGCTGCGTTAGGATCGCCCAGGAAGTAACTTCATGGAACGAGGTGGCTGGGGCTGAGTCCGCGAAGCCCCGGCTTACCATGAACTCCAATCAGCCGTGGCGTCGAAGACTCCGCCACAGCCACCGGCCACCGGCCCGACTGAAGTAGCTCGGCTGCGCACTTAGGTCTTGGCTTTCGTCTTCTGTGGAGTCGCTCTGATGTCTTTGGCAAGTTCATCAAGCGTGAGTCCCGCCAGCGATGCCAAGAAAGCCTCTTCCAGCTTGGACATCTTCCGCCGAATCGAACAGTTACTCACGATGGGACACTCGTCGTCGAGTGACAAGCTGCAACGATCCGTCTCGATCCCTTCCAGCAATTCAACGAGATCGCGTACCGAGATCTTGTCCGCAGGTCGACCGAGAGAGTAACCGCCGGCGATGCCGCGATGACTACGCAGCAGTCTTCCACGGGCCATCCGCTGGACGACATTGGACAAATAAGTATCCGACGAACTGGGCCAAATCGTCGTCATCCAGGCGGCTAATTCGGGGAGCGTCGTCAACTCGCCTGCCGGTTTTGTTGCGATATACGCCATGGCATGGAGACCATAGCTAAAACGTTGTGAAAAGAACTGGCCACTTGCCACGAGTTCAGCCTTTCGAGAAGAGACTTCAGAAGAGACTTCAATATACCCGACTATCCGAATGTGGTATCCCTGCCTTCCGTACCAGCATAACTAGTTTACCGCTCGAAGGTCAACCATCCCGACCACCCACCGCCTCTGGTGCGGCAGATCTCGTTCATAGACGCGAGTTGGCATATTCGATCATTGCTCGGACGTTTTCCAGGGGTGTATCACGCGGAATTTCACAGCCCGCGCCGACGATGTAGCGCTCACCCGCCTGGCGATGACACTGGGCAAAGGCTGCGGTCACCGCCTCGGCCTCGGCATTGCGCAGATCCCGGACGGGGTCGACGTTGCCCAGCAAAATCTGCTGCGGCCCCATGGCCTGACGAGCGGCTGCGACCGATGTGAAATAATCCAAGTCGACAATCTCGCACCCCAAACTCCCCATGCCGTTGACGATCGAGGTCGCGTTGCCGCAGATGTGCAGCCGCACGGCAGCGCCCATGGCGTGGATGCCGTCGACCAGCTTCTTCTCATAAGGCCAGACAAACTCGTCGTAGAACTTGGGCCCGATCAACGACGCGGCGGCATCGCCGATGCCAATGATATCCGCCCCCGCGTTCACTTGGGCTTGTGCGTAAAGCAGCGCCAATTCCGTCACGAAGTCGAACAATCTGAGGACAAACGCGGGATCGTCATAGAAATCGAACATCAACGTGTTGATGCCCCGCAGATCCGCGGCCTCGGCACAAGGGCCTTCGACCCAACCCATGACGGCCTTCTCGTTGCCCACGCGGTCTTTCATCAGACTCAAGGCGTTGACGGCCGCATGCATTCTGCCGTCGCCCAACGGATTGGGCATCTGCAAGCCGGCGAGCTGCGCTTTGTCCGCCAACAGCGCGTCGCTCTCGACGATCGCCGCCGGCTGATCTTCGAAGAATTCGATACGCGCACCGCAGTCGAACGCTTCCCGAGCTGGATCGGACATGTTGGAAACGATGTCGAAACCGAATCGATCCGCCGTCTGAATCTGAGCCTCGGCTAGAACTCGATAATCATTCACGTACTCGCCGTACTTAACGCCAATCTGATCGGCGCAAAACATCATCACGACCGGCATGAGCGGCAGTCGGTCAACCGCATCGCCCTTCAAGAACGCCAGAACTCGCTCGCGACCATTCATCTCATCAACCGTGGTGGAGAAGGGAAAGATTGTTTTTAACGCACCCCAACTATAGCAAAAGGCGAGCGCGTTGGTGTAGTATATTAGCCAGCAACGACGGAATGTACTCTGCTCCAACCTGAACCACCGGTCGTGAACTGGTCTCGCCGAGAATTCGCGTTCCCCATGCAAAGCTCCTGCGTCCATCTTCGTCAACCGAATTATTTCGTCAGCCGTAGTGTCGCAATTCTGCCGAGCAGCGGGACGGATGGCTCCGCTATTAAGACCTTGCAGCTTATAGAACAGCAACTCGTAGATTCTCTGAACTCTAAGAAATGAGGAGTGATTTCATGCCAAGTACAGATCGACGACAGTTCCTGAAGAACGCCGCAGCGGCAACGGGTACGGTGCTGGCCGCCGCTCCCGCCATCGCTCAATCCCGCCGAAGTGCGAATGATCGGCTCCGCGTGGGCTTGCTTGGCATGGGAGGACGGATGCGTTCGCACGTCACCGCGTTGGCGCAAATGGCCGAGGAAAACGTCGAGATTGTCGCCATCTGTGACTGCGATCAAAACAAGCTCGACTCGGCGGTCGAACGTTATCCCGAATTGCAGGGCAAGAAGCTCACGCACTATAGCGACATGCGGAAGATGTTCGACTACAAGTCGATCGACGTCGTCAGTAACGCCTTGGGTGATCGCTGGCACGCGCTGTCGACGATCTGGGCTTGCCAGGCGGGCAAGGATTCCTATGTCGAGAAGCCCGGCACGCACAATCTGTTCGAAGGCCGCCAACTGGTCGCCGCGGCCCGCAAGTACGATTGCATGGTCCAGCACGGGACACAAAACCGTTCGAGTCCCAACATCATGGAAGGCATCGCCAAGCTGAAGGAAGGCGCGATCGGCGATGTCTACATGGCCCGCGGAATCGATTACAAGGTGATGGGGAACCTGGGGCGAGTTAATCCCAGCCCCGTGCCCAAGGGCTTGGACTGGGATCAATGGCTGGGACCAAAGCCGATGCGCGACTACAGCCAGTTTTGGCATCACCGCTGGTATTGGAACCTGGAGCTGTCCAGCGGTGGTTTCGCGAATCAAGCCGTTCACGAAATGGACATCCTGCGTTGGGGACTCGGACTCGACAGCCATCCAACCCAAGTGACGGCCATGGGCGGCAGATACGTCCACGACGATGACCGCACTTCACCGTCGGATGCAGCGATGACCTATCGGTTCGGAGCAGCAAAGCCCCTGGTCACGTATGAGCATCGTTCCTGGTATACCAACAGCGAGGCGGGCTTTCGGGACCAGTACCCCTTTGTCCAACCGGATTTTCCGGTGGGCACGATCTTCTTTGGGACGAACGGCTATATGATTTTTCCTGACTACAGCAGCTACCGAACGTTCTTGGGGCCCAAACGCGAGCCGGGGCCAAGCAAGGTGGATGAGACGCATACGATGGCGGACTTGCCGCACTTTCAAAACTGGGTGGCCGCGGTTCGCGCCCGCGATCACAAGCTTCTCAACGCCGACATCGAGGAAGGTCACAAGTCGATGGTGATGTGCCTGCTGGCGCGGACGGCCTATCAAGTTGGTCGACACCTGACTTTCGATCCGGCCACGGAACTGGTGGTGGGTGACGACGAAGCGAACGAACTGCTCAACAAGCCCAGCTACCGCGAGCCCTACGTCGTGCCGGCACAGGTGTAAGCGGCGACTCATTTACGCCAACCTTTTTGGAGTGCTCCGACTAGTCGGAGCTTTCTAATTTTTCTCCGTGATTTCGGGAAATGTTCTCATCATGGACACCCTTGCTTTGTTTCCAACGCACTGCATTGGCATGCGTGTGGGGAAATGAAAGCGGTGACAAGTCACCGCACTCCAAAAGGTGCGAAACTCGAATTTACAGCGAGTCACGGAACAAACAACAACTGGATTTAATGAGGTTACCGCATGAAGTCGATTTTCTTCCTCGCTGTGAGTTGCTTGGCCGTCCTTATCTCGTCGTTTGGAACACCGCGAAGCTTTGCCGAACAACTGACAATCGACTTATCGGCGGACGGAGCAGCGGAGCGTTGGTTGTTCTTGGACTCGACTGCAGCCATCCGTGACGGCGAGTTGATCTTGGACGGTCGGCAAGCGATGTCGCGAGCCTTCTTTCAACCGGTCCAATGGGACGACGTCACGTTGCGCGCCAAGTTCCTCGTCGAGCCTGCCGAGCGCGGAGTCCTCGCCTGTGGATTCATCGTGCGTGCCGCCGATACCGACACGTACTACTACGTTCATTTCGACCGTACGCAGGCGATCCTTGTCCGCTCTGATTCAGGCGTGTCGTGGAACGAACTCAAACGCATCGGTGGGTTGAAGAAACCGGCGGGCGAATGGCACGAAGGCGAACTGCAAGCTGTGGGCGATACGTTGAAGATCTCGTTGAATGGGAAGCTGTTGTTCGAAGCGACCGACCCGACGTTGCAGGGTGGGCGAATCGGCTTCTATGCGAATCAGGGTCGTGCCCACGTCAAGGACATCGTTGTGACGGGCGTTGGTCACAAGACCACCGAGGAATTGAAAGTCCCGCCGAAACAGTACGTCCACGTCTGCACGGACGCGGGGGCCGGGGCCTACGAAGCTTTTCCCGATGTCTGTCGGCTGAGCGATGATCGGCTGATGGCGGTCTTCTATGCCGGGTATGGTCATGTCTCGTTGCCCAACGAGCAATTGCCCCAGGGTGGTCGCGTCAGCTACTGCACGTCCGACGACGAAGGCCACACTTGGAGCGAAGCCAAAGTGCTGTACGACGGACCCGACGACGATCGCGATCCGTCGATCGTGCAGTTATCCAACGGTCGGCTGATTTGCAATTTCTTCTCCTTGCGCAAGGCCGACCAGCCGGGCAAACGTTGGACGGGACTGGGGACTTGGATGGTTGCCTCCGACGACTTGGGCCGGACTTGGTCCGCGCCGCAGCAGATCGCCAAGGACGCCTATTGCAGCTCCCCGATCCGTGAATTATCCGATGGCCGTCTGATTCTAGGTCTGTATCGCGAAGCCAACGCCTCGGCTCACGGCGCGGTCGTTATCAGCGACGACGGAGGCCAGACTTGGGGCGACGTGATCGACATCGACAACGGAGGAACTCGGCTCGACGCGGAAACCGACATCATCGAGCGGAAGGACGGCACGCTGTATGCCGCTCAACGTCCCGCCATGTATTTTTCCGTCTCGAAAGATCGCGGCCGGACATGGAGTGTCTCGAAACCGATGGGCTTTGCGGGTCACTGCCCGTATTTCTTGCGGACGCGAGACGACATCATCTTGCTGGCACACCGCGTTCCATCGACGAGCCTGCACTACAGCCTGGACGAGTGCGAGACCTGGAGCGACAACGTCTTGGTCGACACAGTTGGAGGCGCGTATCCTTCGATGGTGAACCTCAAGGACGGAACCGTGCTGATCGTCTACTATGAAGAAGGCGGTGGTTCGAGTATTCGTGCCAAACGCCTGCGAGCAACACGGTCGGGCATCGAATGGCTTGCGCCGTGAGATGCCGAGGACGATCGGTTTCATCCGCTCGCCACGCCTGGATGTCCCCGCTTTACGATCCCGCATGAAACATGCTCTCAATGGACACAACGATGAAGAGAATCCAATTGCTGACCTTCACCGCAGCGCTGCTGATTTCGACCGCGCACGCATGTGCCGACGACGTGTGGAAAGCCGGTGTTGCAAAGACCGTGATCACGCCGTCGCAACGGATGTGGATGTCCGGTTACGCGAGTCGAGATCGATCGGCCGAAGGCACATTGCACGATCTGTGGGCCAAAGCGCTCGTGATTGAAGACGCCGATGCCAATCGGGCGGTACTCGTCACACTGGATTTGGTCGGCATTTCCGGTGAACTTTCGTCGACGATCCGCGACCGCATCCAGGATCGTTACGGCTTGACTCGGTCTCAAATTGCGCTGGCAACATCTCACACTCACTCCGGCCCGATCGTCGGTGGTCTCACACGGTTCATCTACTTCCTGGACGACGACCAGAACAGGCTGGTTGATGAATACGCACGGTTTCTCAGCGATCGGATCGTCGCGGTCGTCGGCGAGGCCTTGACGGATATCGCGCCGGCCACGCTTCAGCACGGCATGGGCAGTGCTACCTTTGCCGTGAATCGCCGCAACAATCGCGAGGCGGATGTGCCTCAGTTGCGGAAAGACAACAAGCTAGAAGGGCCATTCGATCACGAGTTGCCGGTGTTGACCGTCCGCCGCGATGGTGAGTTACACGCTATCGTTTTCGGTTACGCTTGTCACTCGACTGTACTCAGCTCCTATCAATGGTCGGGCGACTGGCCGGGTTTCGCGCAGATCGAAATCGAGCAACGTCACCCTGGCGTGACCGCGATGTTCTGGGCGGGTTGCGGCGCGGATCAAAACCCCTTGCCGCGCCGCACCGTCGAACTCGCGGAAGACTACGGCAAGCAGACGGCCACGGCGGTCGACAAAGTGTTGGCCGGCGAAATGCACACGGTCAAGGGCGGCCTGACCACAAAGTACAAAGAGATCGAATTGGCTTTCGACACATTGCCCACGCGCGACCAACTGCTGGAAGATATCGAGTCAAAGAACCGTTACGAGGTCGCTCGGGCCCGACTGCTGCTCGAACGCCTGGACCGCGGCAACAGCCTACCAAGCACGCATCCGTATCCCTTGCAGATGTGGTCGATCGGAGACGACATACGCTTCGTGATTCTGGGCGGCGAGGTCGTTGTCGATTACTCTCTGCGGATCAAAGCGGAAATCTCCAACAAGACAGTTTGGGTGGCCAGCTACGCAAATGATGTTCTGGCCTACATTCCATCGCGGCGTGTGCTGTTGGAAGGCGGTTATGAAGGAGCAACTTCCATGGTCTATTTCGGCCACCCTACGATTTGGGCCCAAGACGTGGAGGAACGCATCATGAAAGCCGTAGGAAACCTGGATGCCGACAAGCCATGATTCACCTCTGCGACAAGGGCCACATACATCGTCCGACAGTCGAAGGAAATCAGCATGACGAAGCAATCCATCAGAAGTTTTGTGATCACTGTTGTGGTTCTTGTCGCCTTCCCAACCGTCGTTCAAGCGGCTGGGGCAAAGAAGCCCAACTTCATCGTCGTCTATTGCGATAACCTCGGCTATGGCGACATCGAACCGTTCGGCTCGACGCTGCACCGGACTCCCAACCTTAACCGCATGGCGAGGGAAGGCCGAAAGTTCACGCACTTCTGTGTTACGGCGGGAGTCTGCACGCCGTCGCGTGCGAGCATCGTGACCGGCTGCTATTCACAGCGAGTCGGCATGCATCTGAACGATCGTGATGGCTGGGTGCTGCGGCCGGTGTCGCCTTATGGGCTGCACCCCGAGGAAGTGACGATCGCCGAAGTGCTCAAGCAACAGGGATACGCTACCGCGATCGTGGGGAAATGGCATCTGGGTGATCAGCCGGAATTCCTGGCGACGCGCCAGGGCTTCGACTGGTTCTTTGGCGTTCCGTATTCCGACGACATGACCGAGCGAGTCTGGGACCAGGACGGCTCGCATTGGCCGCCCCTGCCGCTGATGGAGAATGAAACGGTCATCGAAGCTCCCTGCGATCGAGACGGTCTTACACGGCGATACACCGAGCGGGCGATGCAGTGGATCGCCGCGCACCAGGACGAGCCGTTCTTTCTTTACTTTCCGCACGCCATGCCGGGCAGCACCAAGACGCCGTTTTCGAGTCCGGCCTTCAAAGGCAAGAGCAAGAACGGACCCTGGGGCGATTCGATCGAGGAACTCGATTGGTCGATGGGCGTGATGTTGGATCAATTGGTGGAACTCGGCATCGCGGAAAACACTTTTGTGATCTGGACATCCGATAACGGAGCGCCGATCAACAGCGATCCGACAGACCTCAGCCGCGGCTCGAATCTGCCGCTGCACGGCCGTGGCTACACGACCAGCGAGGGCGCGTTTCGTGTGCCGACCATTGTCTGGCAGCCGGGAACGGTGCCCGCCGGCACTGTGTGCGAAGAACTGGCAACCACGATGGACTTGCTGCCCACGTTCGCGAAACTCGCCGGCGGCGGCCCACCGTCAGGCCGCAAGATCGACGGACACGACATCGCGCCGCTGCTGTTTGGCGAACCGAACGCCAACACGCCTTATGAAGCTTTCTACTATTACCATCAGGATCAGTTGCAAGCCGTTCGCTCCGGTCCCTGGAAAATGTTTCTCCCGGTCGCTGCGACTGCCGGACATCCGCATTTCAACAAGAATCAGAAGCCGGAGACCTTGTTGTTCAACGTGGTCGAAGACATTGCTAGCCAGCACAACGTCGCCGCCGAGCATCCCGACATCGTCGCTAGGCTCAACCGATTCGCCGAACAGGCACGCGCCGATCTCGGTGACAAGGACAAACGCGGCCAAGGCCAACGCGCGATCGGAAAGGCCGCGCACGTTTCGCCGCGTTTGTTGGAGTAGTCCACATCCTGAGTCGGCTCGTGTACCACTTCGGTATGGAAGTTTTCGGCTAGAGCCGCAATTCACAACAGGAGAATGAGAAAGGAAAGTCGTTATGTGCAACACGAGACTATGTTGGAAACCGATCGTCTGTTTTTGTGTCGCGGCTTGTCTCGGCAGCGCGCTTGCCGCCGAGACACTCGGGCAGGAACTGCTCACCGCCGCAGGGAAACCGGCGGAAGGGCCGCTGGATGTTTTCTTGGGTCAGCCGTTCTTCGACATGCAGGTCGTTTTCGATGGAGGAAACGACGTTCGCGAGCCGTACCTGGCGATTGCCGTCGACGGAACGCTGCTGGCAGTGCGCAACTACAAGAAACAGCTTCGGCGCAGTGAGGACGGCGGACGGACTTGGGGTGACATCATCGACGTGCCAATCGCCCATTCGGACAGCAACATGATTGTCGATGACAACACCGGCGAGATCATGTCAGTGCGAATGTGGGACGGCGCGGATAGGGTGTTTCGCAGCACCGACGGCGGCCAGACCTGGACGGAAGAAAAAATCACCGTCAAGCCCAACAAGTTGATGAAACGGTTCGAGGAAACGGGTGAGAAGAAGCGGGTCACCAAGGGAGCGTCGGACCAGAGCGGCACGTACTACCTGCACGCCAATGCCAGCGAAGCGGGTGTCACGCTCCGCCACGGGGAACACCAGGGGCGGCTGTTGGTAAGTGCCACCTTCCGACCACACGCCAAAGCCCATCCGTCCGATCGAGAGCCTGCCGACGCGCTTTTCAGTTGCGCCATTTTCAGTGACGATCATGGAGCCACTTGGCAGGTCAGCGACTTCTTTCCGGAAGGGTTCACCGAGGAAGCGGCCTTGGTCGAGTTGCACGACGGCCGAGTCTACTACAACTCCCGCAGCCACAGCGGGTATTACGACAAGGGTTCGGCCCGTCAGTTACGCCCGGACGAAACCTTGCGACGCGAAGCCTGGAGCAGCGACGGCGGCCGGACCTGGACAGACCTGCGTATCAGCCAGGTGCTGCCGGACGGTGGTGGATACGGCCGAGGCTATGGAATGAAAGGCGGGTTGACACGCTTGCCCGTGAACGGCCGGGACATTTTGATTTTTAGCAACGCGGATACGGCCGGAGGAGACCGGAAGAAGATGACCGTGTGGGCCAGTTTCGACGGTGCCCAGACCTGGCCCGTGAAGCGCCTCGTCTATGCCCCGCACGGTGCCTATTCGTCATTGGTGGCCGGACGCCCGGGCACACCCAGCGAAGGCCGGATCTACCTGCTGTTCGAAGGCGGGGCGGACGGTCGGTACTCCGCCATGCAGGTCGCTCGTTTCAATCTGTCCTGGATCCTCGCAGGGGAACGGACGGGCAGCGGTCAAGTGCCAGAGTGGGTTCTTCCGTAACCATGAAGTTCAGACGCGACCATCGCCTCTCGGAGCAATTAGACTGCATACGATCGCTGCCGACCTCACCCGATCTCGCCGCGAATCGATCGACCGTATTCACCCTTCCTCACCACCACCAGGAGCGCAACGATGAATTCAAAACTGACCCGCCGCGAAATGCTCACCTCGACCGCGGCTGCCACGGCGCTGGCCACGTTCGGCATCCCTCGCCCAGCGTTGGCTGCACCGCAAGCCAAGGTACACTCGACACAAGTCATCAGCCCGGATCCCAAGCTTTATTGCGGCTGGCCGACGGTTGCCCGGCGCAAGAACGGGCAACTCATGGTCTCTTGGTCGGGCGGGCGCGAAGCTCATGTGTGCCCCTTCGGTCGCGTGGAGCTCATGATGTCCGACGATGAAGCGAAGACGTGGAGCCCGACCAAGGTGGTCCGCGACGGCCCCATCGACGACCGCGACTCGGGCTGCGTCGAGACCGACAAGGGCACGCTCCTGGTCACCACCTTCACCTCGCTGGCCTACGTGCCGGGCCTGAAGAAGGCCGAGGCAATCGAACCCGGGCAACCGGGCGCTTGGGCCCCCGATCGTCTGAAGCGATGGAAGGACGTGCAT
The DNA here is from genome assembly GCA_963204995.1 of Planctomycetota bacterium. Lineage (GTDB taxonomy): Bacteria > Planctomycetota > Planctomycetia > Pirellulales > Pirellulaceae. The sequence goes on from CAUJKL010000395.1 coordinate 27,076, forward strand.
TACGCCCTGAGCGACGAACAGCGTCAACAAGAACTGGGCGTGTGGATGCTCCGCTCGACCGACGGCGGCCAAACCTTTTCCAAGCCGTACGACTGTTTGGTCAACAGCCCTCACGGCCCGATCCAGCTCTCCGACGGGCACCAACTGTACGCTGGCAAGGATCTGTGGCGAGGTGGCTGGGTCGGCGTGTGTGAAAGCCGCGACGATGGCCAAACGTGGAAACGGCTGGCCGAGATCCCCACGCGGGAAGGCGACCAGCAGCAAAACTACCACGAGTTGCACGCCATCGAGTGTCCCAGCGGTCGAATCATCGCTCAGATCCGCAACCACAATAAACAAAATTCCGGCGAGACACTTCAGACCGAGTCGGAAGACCACGGCACGACGTGGACCGTTCCCCATTCGATCGGCGTCTGGGGTCTGCCCTCCCACCTGATGCGTCTGGCCGACGGACGCATCCTGATGACCTATGGTCACCGCCGGCCTCCGTACGGAAACCAGGCTCGCGTGAGTGAGGACGAAGGCCGCACGTGGTCGGAGGCGATGATCATCTCGGGCGACGGCACCGGCGGCGACCTGGGGTATCCCTCCACCGTGCAACTTGGCGACGGATCGCTGTTGAGCGTGTGGTACGAAAAGCTCAAGACCTCCCCGCAGGCCGTACTCCGGCAGGCCCGCTGGACGCTCGAGGATTAGCTGCCGGTTTTCCCGTGGCGTATGCTTCTAGCTTGCGGTGGGTCGCGGCATCGCGAGCTGGAAACCTTACCCACTTTTTTCCAACGATGCGCGATCGCTAGACATGGCCGCGGTTGATCGCAATTGGTTCTTCGACAGACAAAACGTTGACTCACAAGACTTTCCGAAGTTTAATCGTAGGGCGGCAGCATCGCCGCCTCGAATGTTACCTTGAGGAGACTGAGACATGGCTACTCGGCGAAGCACGACTGGGGGGCGCAAGACAGGCTTCACGCTTGTCGAGCTCTTGGTGGTGATCGCGATCATTGGCATCTTGGTGGCGTTATTGCTGCCGGCGGTCCAGGCAGCACGGGAAGCAGCTCGCCGCACGCAGTGTACGAACAATCTCAAGCAGCTCGCCCTTGCTCTGCACAATCACCACGACACCTACAAACGTTTCCCGAACGCCTATGTGTTGAAGAATTACCCAGGCGGCACTGGCGATTTCGGGGTCATGCCGCATCTGTTCCCGTTCATGGAGGCGACGGCCCTGCACGACCAACTGAATCCAGGGGACTACCTCGTGCCTATTCCTACCGTCAACGCGACGACGCAGTCCAAGCTGTCTGGCCTGATTTGCCCCAGCGACCCCACCGGGCACCTCAACCCGAACGCTTCGAATGACGGCAAGTGCAACTACTTGGCCAGTGCCCAGATCTGCGTCGCCACCTCACCGACTGCGGCGGTCACGATTCGGATGGCGGGCATCACCGACGGTACCAGTAACACTTTTCTGATCGGCGAACGCGACATGAAGGACGGGATCGGCGCGATTTGGATCGGGCGGCGAAATGGCATCACGGATGCCGTGGCGTACGCCCGCGGAGATCTGCCCTTGAATACCAAATGGGCGGGCGGCTCCGATCCTCTCTGCACGCGACATGCCTGGACGAGCAAGCATCCCGGCGGAGCGAACCTTGCCCTCGCCGACGCCTCCGTCCGCTTCATCGCAGAGACCATTGAAAGTCACGCCGGATACACCGCAAGCTGTTCCGGAGCCGTCAATACGGCAGACTTCTTGTACCAGAATTTGTACCGCCGCGATGACGGTCGGCCGGTGACGATTCCGTAGCCACCACCGTGTCCGCAGGAGAGGAACTGTTGATGAGACTTCCAATAAAAATGACGACTTGGCTAACGGCGGGGCTGACGGCCGGGCTGGTGATGGTGTTCGTCGGCTGTGGCTCGCCCGACCAAGTGTTGATCGAGGGCCGCGTGACCTTGGACGGCCAGCCGGTCGGACCGGGCAGTATCGTCTTCTTGCCCGAGACTGGCGGCGAAGCCACGAAATTCGCCGCTCCGATCGAAGACGGCCAGTATCGGATCGGGACGGAACGCGGTGCCAAGCCGGGCACGTTTCGCGTGGAGATCAGTTGGTCGAAGAAGACGGGCCGACAACTGCCTTCCGCGGATCCCGGCATCATGATGGACGAAACGCAGGAGGCGATTCCGCCACTGTACAACACCCAGACAACGCTCGTCCGGGAGATCAAGCCAGGGGAAAACACCCACGATTTCGACTTGCAGCTCCAGTGAGCATCACTTCAGCCACGTGGGCACAGCGGTCGCCGTGTGCGAGCGATCGCCGCGCGCCGTGTGCTTCGACGGCGACAGTCGTCAAGATGCATTCTAGTTGCCTGATGCCTGCGTGGCGGCTGCACTTGCGCCAGCAATGAACGCCATGATGTCGGCACAGTCCTGGATGGTCAGCTCCTTCTCCATGCCGTCGGGCATCATCGACTTGCCGGTGCTCTGCATGACTTCGACTTCGTTGCGGAGGACGACTTGCTGCTTGCTTTCGGGACCAAGCAAGGTGATGCTGTTGCCGGTTTCGGAAGCCAACATGCCCGTGTAGCTCAACCCGTCCACGGTGATCACAGTGTAGTTGAGGTACTTGGGTTCCACGGCCTGACTGGGATCGAAGATCGCGGCGAGCAGAGACTGCGGTGTCTTGTTCGTCAGCGAAAGCAGGTTCGGGCCGACCTCGTGCCCCTTCTCGCCGATCTTGTGACACTTGCCACACTTGGTGTCGAATAGCGCCGTGCCGCGCTGGAGATCACCAGCCGTTGTCGCCGCGACACCAAACCGGGCGAGCACTTCCTGGCGATCGGCGGTGCTGGCCAAAGCCAATAGCTTTTCTAGTCTGGCACTCAAGTCCGCTTCCTTGCGAGTTGCCAGACGCTGCCGCGTGGCGATGTCGATATCCGCCGAGACAACGTTCCCCTTCTCCATGTTGTCCAGAAGTACCTCAACCCAGTCCTTGCGAGTTGCCAGTACCGAGAGTATTTGTGCGCGTCGTGCTGGGCCGTGGCCTTTCCAATTGGCCAGCATCACGTCGGCAACTTCGCGACTTCGCAGCCTCGCCAAATGCGAAACGACAGCGTCTTGAATCGCGACCGGAGTTTGTGGGACGAGCAACTCTCCCAGGGCGCGAAGATCTTCGCGCAGCTGATTCTTCTGCTGGGCAAACAGCCGCACCGCCGACGCGCGAACGGTTTGGTCGACGTCATCGTTCACGGCATACTCGTGCGCCGCAGAGATGATGGCCCCAATCTGCGTGGACACTGCGGCGTCACCGAGTGACTCAATGGCTAGGTCATGCCGTGCGAGTGCGTCGAGCAAGTCAGCGACCGCGGCGAACTGCCATGCGGCAAACTTCCCGTCTCGATTCTTGCTCACCTCTTGAACCGCCGTGGCGATGGCCTCGTGATGCTTCAGGTCTACAGCCAAGGCGAGCAAGCGACCGGTCATGTCGTCCGTCTGTTCGCCATCGGCACGCGCGGCGATCGCCGTGGCTAGTGCTTCGGCGATGTTCGTTTTGTTAAGGGAACTCATCACCCCCGCGTTGATATACGCGTCCTGCGGATCGTTCAGGGCGAGTCGGACCAGCGCCTCGCCGATTCGCGGGTCTTGCCATTGGCCCAGCGAGCAGGCGACCTGTAATCGCACTTTGGCATCGGCGTCATGGGCGAGCGGCAGCACAAAGCCGATCAACTCGGGATGTTGTGGCGCGAGCGGTTCGGCCAGCCGCACAGCGTTCCGGCGGACACCGGGGTGAGGATCACGCAACGCACGCTCCAGCACATCCACGTTCAACGCGTTCAATCCGTCGAGCGTGCAAAGAGCATGCAACCTTGCCAACGCCACGTCGCTGCCAGCAGCCAACTTGGTGAGCGGAGGCAAGGCGTTCGCATCCTGGCGTTCGACGAGCAATTGCTGCGCGACATCACGCTGCCAGCCGTTGGGGCTTTCCAGTTGTGCGACAAGTTGCTCGACGTTCATGCTGCTGAGTTGTGGAACCTGTCGCGGAGACGTGCCCTGCGGATAGATGCGATAAATCCGACCGCGATCGTCGCCCGAGCGAAAATACGGTTTGAGTTCTTCTTGGCCGGCTTTCGGCAACCATTGCGGGTGCTCGATCATATAGCGATACATATCCACGATCCACAGCGCTCCATCCGGGCCGGTTCGCGCCATGACGGGTCGGCACCAGCGATCTGCCGAGGCGAAGAACTCAGACTGCTGTTCCTCCTGAGCACGCTCCGCGTGAAAACTGACGCCGTCGTCGCGCAGCACTGCATGATGCACGAGGTTGTGAAACGGTTCGCAGGTAAACGAGTGCTGAGTGTCGCCGCCGCCGAACAGCAATTCATCGCGATAGATCATGGCCGAACAGGCGGAGGTGAAATGTCCCGACTGTTCAAAGCTGTGAAATCGTTTCTCCGAAGTGACTGGATACACTTTCGGATTGGCTGGCAGCAGCAGTTGCTTCCGTGGATCGGGCGGAGCGATGTGTGGATTGCGCCGCGTGTAGTAGTCCTCCAAAACGTAGTGCCACAGCGGGTAACTGTTTTGCTCGCCGAACCAGTTGCCCCAGTCATCTCGATTGCGACCAAACTGCGATGGACCGGCAAGTGGGTCGAGTAGTCCGGCATCAGGACGGATGCGAAAGTCTCGACCGCCCACGTGAATCATCGCCTCGCTCTTGGCGGCACGAATCTTCGTGTCTGCGGCGTAACCTCCGTGATGACTGCCGAGGGCGCAGTAGATCCAGTTGTCTAATCCGTAACGCAGCCCGTTGACCCGCAGTTGCTGATTGCCTTCAAAGAAACCGGAGTAGAGCGTCTCACGCACATCGGCCTTCCCGTCGCCGTCGCTGTCTTCCGCATAGAAGATCTCCGGCGCGGCGGTCACGAGCACTCCCTTGTTCCAAGGCAACACGCCGGTGGGAAAGTTGATGCCGTC